>DASPQU010000240.1:0-11295 GCA_035624805.1 Binataceae bacterium (SeqCode)
CGAGGAGCTCTTTAGGGACCGATCAATACCCTACTGCGCCGCCGCCTTTGCGAGGGTCGAATGCGCCCTTGATATTGTTCAGTGCGATCGTAATCGCGCTGACCGCTCCAAGTTCCGGGATCACGCGCAACTTGTAGCCCATCATGTCGAGCGCGCTGCGCGCCTTCTCAGGCATTTTCTCCTCGACCAGAACGACATCGGGTGTTGCCTGTTCATGCACGCGAGGTTCGATCACCGCCGGCTCGGGATCGAGGTGAAAATCAAGCACGTTCAGGCCTACCTGAAGCACTCCGGTGATAATCGTCGGTCCCCCCGATCCTCCAGCCGCCAAGACGGGCTTGCCCTTTCGCTCGACGATGATCGGGGTCATGCTCGACAGCGGCCTTTTCCCCGGCGCGACAGAGTTCGCAACGGCTCCCGACAGGCGATACGCATTGGCGACGCCGGGCGCGACGGAGAAATCGTCCATCTCGTCATTTAGGATGATTCCCAGCTTGGGAATCGTCATCTTCGCGCCGAAGACGGTGTTGATTGTCGTAGTGACTTCGACGACGTTTCCGACTTCGTCGACCACGCAGAGATTCGATGTACCATGATCTGCCGCAGGCGCGACGGGCTCCGCGCCCTTTCGATGCATCGCGCGGTCGCGAGCCTCGTTGATATGCGCCGGCGAGAGGAGCACGTCGAGCGGCACGTGCACGTATGCCGGATCGGCGTAGTCCGCGCGATCGATGAAGCCCTGGCGCATCACTTCGATAAGGCGCACCAGATACGGCGGTGAGTTCAGCCCCAGTCCCGGCAGATGTCCCGGCTCAAGCATCCCGAGCATCTCCAGAAGGACGCCGCCCGACGACGGCGGCGGCATCGTATAGACCTCTGCGCCCTGGTAGGCGCGATGCAGCGGGTCGCGCCAGATGGGCTGATAGTCCGCGAGGTCGTCAGCAGTAATCAGCCCGCCGTGCTGTTCGAGATAGGTTACGAACTCGCTGCCGAGCGCGCCGCCGTAGAATTTCGACGATGGATTGGTCCCCACGCGCTCAAGCGTGGTGGCGAGGTTCTTCTCGTAGATTGTCTGACCTTCGCCTGCCGGCTCACCGTCGGACAGGAAGATCTCTTTCAGTCCGGGATCACCTGCGAGGTCCTTCGCCATACGACGAATCTCGCCGGCGAGATGCGGGCTGACGGGAAATCCGTCGCGCGCCAGCTTGATCGCCGGCGCAGCCACCTGCTGAAAATTCATCGTGCCGAAACGCTTGAGTGCGGCCTCAAGCCCCGCCATCTCGCCCGGCACGGCCACGGCGAGCGGGCCATCTTTGGCCAGCTCCTCGTTGGGATGTCCATCGCGGATGAACATATCCGCATAAGCGGCTTTCGGCGCCGCCTCGCGATAATCGAGCGCGTAGAATTTCCCCTCGGCGGCAATGTAGATGAGCATGAACCCGCCGCCGCCAATTCCGCATGCGGCGGGACTCGTCACGCCCACGGCGAGCGATGTCGCGCACGCTGCATCGATTGCATTGCCCCCCTGCTTGAGTATCGCAAGGCCCGCCTCGGCCGCAGCGGCGCTCTCCGATACGACCATCGCCTTATGCCCGTCTGCGGCAAGCGACGGTATTGCAACGCCACCGATCAATAGCAGCGCGCACAGAGCAAGGCCGATACGCCGCCAGTTCTCACTGCGGGCGCGACGAGCGGGAAAAGGTTTCATCCGCAGCATCGCTGGCTTTCTAACAGCCCGCGCTATTGAAAGATAGTCACCCGCTCCGACGCATCGCGACGAATTTCGTTTGGATTCCGCGCGCAGCGGTGCTTTGATTTGACGAAAGTCGCCCGATGGGGAGCCATCTATGGAATTCAAGGAAATCCTGTACGACAAGTCCGACCGTATCGCGACGATCACGATGAATCGGCCCGAGAAGATGAATGCGTGGACCGGCACGATGGGCGCGGAGATGCGCACCGCGATGCTCGATGCGGAGCGCGACGACTACATCCGCGTGATGATCGTCACAGGGGCGGGCCGCGCGTACTGCGCCGGCGCAGACATGACTGCGCTCGGCGAAATCTCCGCGGGGCGGCAATCGGCGCGCGCGACGGTGCGGTCGCAGGATGAATTCGCCAAGGATGAGCGTCCGGATTACCAGACCGTGTACTCCTGGCCTCTGGCGCTCAAGACGCCGGTGATTGGCGCAATCAACGGTGCCTGCGTCGGAATGGGATTCACGCAATGCCTCTACCAGGACATCCGCATAGCGTCGGATCGCGCCCGCTTCGGGCTGATTTTTACGCAACGCGGACTTGCCATTGAACATGGATCAAGCTGGATGCTTCCGCGGCTCGTGGGAGTATCGCGCGCGCTCGAACTCGCAATAACGGGCAAACTCGTCGATGCGAACGAGGCGCTTGCCATGGGGCTCGTCAGCCGCGTGGTCCCTCACGACAAGCTGATGGAGACGGCGCGAGCCATGGCGGCGGAAATCGCGCAAAAGTGCTCACCGCTCGGGATGTGGCAGGCGAAGAAAATGATCTACGAGCATCTCTTCACCGACCTCGCCACGGCGATCAGGGATGACGACGCATCGATGACGATGATGACCCGGTCGGACGACTTCAAGGAGGGTATCCGCGCTTTTGTCGAAAAACGTCCCCCGAACTTCACGGGGCGATAGTGTTCGCGCGCACGGAACGCTGCGCGCAATCGAAGCGGCGAAGGCTTCTACTTCTCCAGCGGGTGCTTGAACTTGCGGTCGGGATGGCGAATCGTGAGCACTGGGCATCCCGCCTTTTGCACCACACGCTCCGCCACGCTCCCCATCAGGACGTGAGCAAGCCCCGTCCGTCCGTGCGTGCCCATCACGATGAGATCGACGCCCTCGGTTTGCGCGGTGTGGATTACCTCGAGAAAAGGCGAGCCGACCTTGAGCATGCTGCGCGCTTTTAGCCCGCTGTCGCGCAGCCGCGTGACGATCTTGTCGAGCTCCTTCTGCGCCAGCAGGCGCTGCTCCTCCGCGATTCGCGTCATCGCGCCCACGTCCATCACGGGGCCCATCTCCGGGCTCGCCATCACGGGCGGCAGAGGCTGATCGACGTGCAGCACGATCATCTCGGCGCCGAAACGCCGGGCGATCTCCTCGGCATAGCCCAGGGCGATGTTGGAATCCTCGGAAAAATCTGTGGCGGAGAGAATTTTGTTAAAGGTCGGCACGATTGCGAAACGATACAATCGACGATGATTTCCCGCAAGCGCAGCAATTATGCCCCAGACGCCGGTAGAAGGCTCGCAACACTCGACCCATTGGGGCGGGTCGCATTACAATCGCATGACCGGAACGGCGCATGAGCAAACGCGAAGCATTTGATCTTTTCAGCAGCTTCGAGCGGGAACTCGACGAGTTTTTCGATTCGATGCTCATCAACCGATGGCGCGGTCACGAGCGCGGTCGCGAGTTTGAGCAAGCGGCGGTCTACGAGTATCGCGATTCGTACGAAGTGAAGATCGCGATGCCCGGAATCGATCCCGCGCGCATCGACGTTCGTATGATCGGGCCGCGACTATCCATCACGGCTCCACGCGACGCCGACCAAATCGAATTCACGTACTTGTTCAATACGCCCGTCGATTCCGATGCGGTGTCTGCCTCGTGGAAGGCCGATACGCTGACGCTCAGGGCGCCGAAACGATCACCGCGACGAATCAAGATCGAATAGCAAACCAAGACTAACAACCCGGGTTCTGGTTCACATGGCTGATACAACCAATCCTGCGCCGACGCCCGATTCTAAACTCAAACGCGCCGAGGCTCCCAAAGGGCTGACCGCTACCGAGACTCGCGCCGCCTCGCCCGTTTCAGGCGAGGACCTGGTGCGCGCAGCCGCCGAAGGAAGCGCGGAAGAATTGCTCGGACAGAATCGCGCATTCGACGCCATCAAGATGGGCATCGGAATTGACGCGCCGGGCTATAACGTCTTCGTCACCGGCCTGCGTTCGCGCGAGGAACGCGAATCGATTCTTACCCTGCTGCGCGCGAAGGCGGAGACGATGCCCACGCCGGGCGACTGGGTTTACGTCCATAATTTCCGCAGCCCTGAGTCGCCCACTGCCGTCTATCTCGAAGCCGGACAGGGCCACGAATTGCGCCACCGGATGCGCGATCTGATCAACTTCGTTCAGGAGCAGCTTCCCAAGGCATTTCGACGCGAGGACTTCGATCAGGAGCGGACGGCGCTGCGGGAAAAATACAATCGTCGTGCGCAGGAGCTATTCGGGAATTTTGAGCAGCGAGCGCGCGAGCGCGGTTTCGCAATCCAGAACACGCCGGGCGGAATCCTTTTCCTGCCGCTGATCAACGGCAAAATTCCCGAATCGCCCGAAGCACTTCAGAAAGCGATTGCGGAGAAGACTCCTGAAGAACGCGAACGCCTGGAAAAGGCGCAGCAGGAGCTACAGGACGAGTTCGGCAACCTGCTGATGCGCCAGCAGGAGGTGATGCGGGAGCTTATCGAGGATATCCGCGCCATCGAGCGCGCCTTCGCCGCGAGACTGATCAATCCCTCGATCGAGGAAATCAAGCACCATTTCAAGAATCTCGCGATTTCCGCCTACCTCGACGAGGTTGGCGAGCACATGCTGAACCATCTCGATCGTTTTCGCGAGCAGCAAGCCGAAGCTGGACCGCTGCCTGCTGCTGTGCGTCACGCGATGGAGGAAGTTCCGCGATTTGTCGAATATCAGGTCAACGTCATCGTCGACAATTCGAATCGCAAGGGCGCGCCCGTCGTCAACGAGAACGCGCCGTCGTATCGCAATCTCTTCGGCACTATCGAGCGATGGGTAGATCCGCTGGGCCGCGTCGGTTCGAATTTCACGCGAATCCTTGGGGGGTCGTTTATCGCGTCACACGGCGGATTCCTCGTGCTTGACCTGGAAGATGCAGTTATCGAGCCTGGCGTTTGGAAGGCGCTTAAACGCAGTCTCAAGTCCGGCACCGTCACCGTCGAGACGTTCGAGCCGATACCGTTTTTTTCGATCAGCGGACTCAGGCCTCAACCGATTCGAATCCACAGCAAGGTGGTGGTGCTCGGCTCCGCCTATCTGTACAACCTGCTTTATTTCTACGACTCGGATTTTTCCGAACTGTTCAAGGTCAAGGCCGAGGTCAGGCCGATTGTCGGCGCCGATCAATCCGCGGCCATCCACTACGCGGCGCGAGTCGGATCGCTCGCGAGGCGCGAGGGATTGCCGCCGTTCGATGCGGGAGCGCTGGAACGAATCGTGACGTTCGGGATGCGCCAGGCGGGAGACAGAAGCCGTGTCGTCGCGGTGATGGAACCGATCGACGACCTGGCGCGCGAGTCGGCTTACTTCGCGCGCAGCGAAGGCGCGTCGCAAGTTGGAGCGAAGCATGTCGACAAGGCGATCTCGGAGCGAATGCTGCGGCTCAACTTCATCGAAGAGGAAATCCGCCGACTCATCGCGGAGCGCACGCTGATCGTAAACCTCTCCGGCAGCGCGGTCGGCCAGATCAACGGCCTCGCCGTCCTCGACGTCGGAGGCTACGCGTTCGGGCGCCCGTCGCGAGTGACCGCAACGGTGGCGCTCGGGCAGGCCGGGGTTATCAATATCGAGCGTGAGGCGAGGCTCTCAGGCTCAACGCACGACAAGGGCGTGGCGATCCTCACGGGCTTCCTGCGCCATCGATTCGGCCAGGCGCACCCGATCGCCATGTCCGCGAGCATATGCTTCGAGCAATCGTACTCGGGAATCGACGGTGACAGCGCCAGTTCGACCGAACTCTACGCGCTGCTGTCGGCGCTCAGCGGCATCCCGATTCGGCAGGACCTGGCCGTGACCGGTTCAGTCGATCAGTATGGGACCGTGCAGGCTATCGGCGGCGTGAACGAGAAGATCGAAGGTTTTTTCCGCGTGTGCAAAGCGGTCGGTCTTACGCGGACGCAGGGCGTGCTCGTGCCGCGCAGCAATATCAGCAATATGATGCTCGAGCCCGAAACGGCAGCGGCGATTGCGCGCGGCGATTTCCATATCTATCCGGTCGATACGATCGATCACGGAATTGAAATTCTGACCGGGGTGCGCGCCGGCGGTATCGACGAAGCGGGCACGGTCAATTACCTCGTCGACCAGCGGTTAAAGAAAATGGCGGAAATGCTGCGCGAGCGTCCGACTTCAGAGACGCGCGTCGTGCACGAAGGCGCTCCTGTTCCGCAACCGCCTCATCCGCCGTCACCGCCGGAACCACCGCGATGAGCGCCGCACTTATGGCGCCTTCAAATCAGGATTTCGATGCCTACTGACCTTCGTCTTGATCCCGGCGAGATTCCGCTTCTCAACGATCTTTACGAATTCACTGTCGCCGCCGCTTTTTTCGATCGTGGGATGAACGAGCCGGCGTCGTTTGATGTCGGCGTGCGCAAATTGCACGCAAATCGCGGCTACATGATTGCCGCCGGAATCGAGCGCGTCATCGAAGCGCTCGAGGAATATCGTTTCGACGAGCGCGCGCTCGAACACCTGGAATCGCGACGGCTGTTCAAGCCGGAGTTCCTCGAGTATTTGCGCGGCTTCCGTTTCACAGGGACCGTGCGCGCGATGCCCGAGGGTTCGCTGTATTTTGGCGGCGAGCCGGTGGCCGAGGTTCGCGCGCCTCTGATCGAAGCCCAGATCGTCGAGCCGCTGTTTCTGAATCAGCTCGGGATTGCGTCGATCACGGCCACCAAGGCGGCGAGATGCCATAGCGTCGCGATGGGGCGGCGTCTGGTCGAATTCGGTCTGCGTCGCGCGCAGGGCGCGGACGCGGGACTCGTCGCGTCTCGCAGCTCGTACCTCGCGGGATTTCACGGAACCTCAAACGTGCTCGCCGGACTTCGCTACGGGGTGCCCGTGTTCGGGACGATGAGCCACAGCTTTATCATGGCGCATGAGAGCGAGGGCGGCGCGTTCGAGGATTTCGCGCGCTCGTTCCCGAAGCTGAGCACGATGCTGGTCGATACCTATGACTCTATCCGCGGTGTGCACAACGTCGTCCAACTTGCGGATCGGCTCAGCAAGGACGGAATCGAGATTCTGGGGATCAGGCTCGACAGCGGCGATCTCTTAGACCTCAGCAGGAATGCGCGGCGTATCCTCGACAAAGCGCGACTGAACAAGGTTTCGATTTTCGCGAGCGGCAATCTCGACGAATACAAGGTCGCCGATCTGCTCAAGGCGGGCGCACCGATCGACGCCTTCGGAATCGGCACGGCGTTGACGGTCAGCGACGACGCACCCTCGGCTGATTTCACCTACAAGCTCAGCGAATACGCCGGGCGCGGGCGGCTCAAGACATCGGCTGGGAAGGTCACAATGCCGGGGCGCAAGCAGGTTTTTCGCGTGGTCGATGCTTCGCTGCACTGCTGCGGTGATTTTGTCGGACTGATCGATGAATCGCCGGTTGCGCTGAGTCGGGAAATCAAGCCGACGCCGGCACAAATCGTTCCGATGCTGGAAGTTGTGTTCGAGAACGGCGGTCGCATTATGCCGCGTCCGACGCTGGACCAGTCGCGTGAACGCTTCTTTCAGAACTTCAGCCTGCTGGACTCAAAAAGGCTTGCACTGCGAAATCCCGAGCCCTACCCGGTCAAGCCCACGGCGGCGCTCAATGCGATGATCATCAGCGAAAAACTTCGCACCGAAAAGATGCAAGGTTGAGATCGCGACGGCGGATAACTCGAGCAAGTCTTCAGGTTGGCGAAGGGGGCCGCGAACCGTTTTGGTTGAGACGATCGGCTACTGCAACGAGATGTTCTCGCAACTCGAAGGTCCGGTGAGCCTGACCCTGCCACCCGGCCTGGCCGTCGCCGCAGAGGTGAAGCGAAGAGCTCAGCAAATCGCGAAGTCCCGACGATAGTCGTCCCCAGAATCGCCTGCGCCTGCGCCATCGCCCACGGCACTCGATGAGGCGCGCGGGAAAGTTCGTAAAGCCCCCACGGGCCCGCGCTCCCGGTACCGCGCCAACGACATTGTATCCGGTCTTGCGGCTCACCCCGAAGCTCTCACACAGCTTCGTCATCTGTTCCGCCGCCAATACCGCCGTCACAAAACTCACCTTCTTGTCAATGGGCGAGACCTCCCGGCACGGCATCCTCCACCTCCTGCCGCAGCATCTAGTCTGTTACCCGTGTCGCCGGTCTATTCTGTCTGCCCGGGGCCGTTTTTGTTGCGGGGGAAGGTCAGGAAGGGGGTCCTGATCCTTACTTGCGCATGCCGTCCCTAGCGCAGCCGTTCGCGATGAAGCGCAAGGTAGAGCGCGGTTCCGATCGAGCTGGTGAGGGCGACGGCCATGTAGATGACGATGAACCGGACGGGAGGATGATCGCCCACGAACATGAACCAGAACAGGACGAGATTGACCGGAACCCAGAATGCGTAGATCACCGCAAGCGGAATGACCCATCGCTGCATCGTCCACACGCCGTATGCGTAAGCGGCCAGAAAAATTCCGACGGCGCCGCCCACGACGAGATTCGAGAAGAACGATTCCATCCTGACGCCGAGCACCACGATTCCGAGATGTGCAGCTCGGAGATGTTGAAGCGGTTTGGTGATATCGGAGACGGCGGCGAGCGCGAGCAGCGCCGCCATCGCGGTCAGGAATGCGCCGCGCCGGTGATTTTCCGAATCAGGATATCCGGCCATCGCTCACCCCCAAGGCCCGAATTTCAGCGCGCGGCACCCGTGCGCGCGCGTCGCTATGCTGCGCTGCGGGTATCGCCGAGCAGGTTGGCGGCTTCCAGGATGCATCGCTCCGTCGTTGGCCAATCGATGCACGGATCGGTCACCGAAACTCCGTAGCGCAGCGCGCGAGGATTATCGCCAATCGCCTGATTGCCAGCTTCGATATTGCTTTCGATCATCGCGCCCATGATCGCGCGGCTGCCCGCGCGAATCTGGTCGATGAGCGCGTTCAATACCTCGGGCTGGCGTCGATAATCCTTGTTGGTCTGGGCGTGCGAACAATCCACCAGCACGCGCGGCTCGAGTCCGGCCTTCGCCAGCATCCGCTCGCATTCCGCGATGCTCGCGGCGTCGTAGTTGGGAGTGCGTCCTCCCCGTAGCACGATGTGAGTATCGGGATTGCCGGTCGTCCGAACGATCGCGGTCAGGCCGTCCTGATTGATGCCGAGGAAAGAATGCGGCCGGCGGGCAGATTGGACCGCATTGATTGCGACCTGAAGATTGCCCTCGGTGGAATTCTTGAACCCGACCGGCATCGAAAGCCCACTGGCCATCTCGCGATGGGTCTGCGACTCCGTCGTGCGGGCGCCAATCGCGCACCATGAGATGAGGTCGGCGATATATTGCGGCGTGATGGGATCGAGTATCTCGGTTGCCGCCGGAAGCCCGATTCTGTTGATATCGATGAGCAGGCGGCGCGCCCGCTGCATCCCGAAGACCATGTCGCAACTGTCATCCAGATGCGGGTCGTTGATGAAGCCTTTCCATCCGACTGTCGTGCGCGGTTTTTCGAAGTAAACGCGCATCATGAGGAAGATGCGCGAATCGACCGAATCGCGCAGGCGGCGAAGCCGTGCTGCGTAATCGAGCGCCGCCTCGGGATCGTGGATCGAGCACGGACCGACGATGCACATCATGCGGCGGTCGGTTCCGCGAATTATGTTGCGAACGACTTCGCGCGACTCGACGATATGATCTGCAGTCGCATCGTCGAGCGGCGAATCGGCCTTGAGCGCGCGCGGGGACACGAGCGGCTCGGTTGCGAGAACATGGACATCCTGGACTTTACGCATCTTGATCAAGCCCAATAGATTTATCTGAAAGCCGGCTCCCGACATAGACGCTGACTCGCACAAATCCGGGGCATGGCGGCATCAGTATCTTGCGGCGCAACGCCCGGCGAGCCTAGTCTCGAATCGGGCGGAACTACTTGAACGGAACTCGGGAACGCGCAATTCCAGCGGCGACGGCGGAGCACGAAGCGCCTGGCGATTCGAAGAAACAGGTCGAATCCCCAAGGACAGGATTGTGGCGCGCGATCGCCGGGATGGCGGTAGCCTTTGCCGCAGCATGCGTGATTATTGCAGTCGAAATCTCGTCGCACATCGCAGATCGCGCGGCCGAATACCGAACGCGCATCAGTCATCTCAATCACACCGTCGAGAAACTCAAGCAGGAAGCTTCTGCCGATCGGAAGAAACTGGTCGACGCACGCGAGCAGCTCAGACAGCGCGATCTGATGAAGAAAATCCTGCTCGCGCCCGATCTCAAGACGATCCATCTGGCACCGTCCTCTCATGCCGACAACGCCAGCGCCAATATCGCCATGAGCGAGGGTGTTCACGCGGCAGTGCTCAGAACCAGCGGGCTTGCGCCGCTATCGTCGGGCGCTGTTTATAGCTTCTGGTGGATGCTGAAAGGCGCTCCTCCGTCCAAGGCCGCCGAGTTTGCAAGCGACGGTTCTTCCGATTCGGAGCTGTATCTCGACCTGCCGCCGGAACATTCGACGGCGACCGGATGTGAGATCACAATCGAACCGTCCGGCGGCGGACTTCGTCCAACCGGCGAAGTCAAGCTGAGGGCGAAGACGCTCTTACGCTAAACGCCGTTTGGCGTCGTCAGAGTCGCGCAAAGAACGATTCCACTTTTCTCCGTGCCCCCGCGCAAATATCCTGACCGCGTGTTCCCAGCGGACAATTCTTCGCGAAATTTCGATACGGAGCGCGCTTCGACCCTGACTCAAAATCTCGTGCGGCTCGCGCGATGAGCGAACCGGCGTTACAGTCGGAGCCGATCGTTGAACCGGCAACTGCCGCCACCGTGTCCGCCTACGGACGCGAATTCTGGTACGTCTTCGTCGCGAGTTGTGCCCTCAACACCGTTTCGAATCTGTTCGTCCTGTTCCCGCTCTACGTAGTCGACCTGGGAGGCGGGCCGAGCGCGATCGGTGCGATTGTCGGGACCGGTTCGGCGGTCGCTCTGTTCGTGCGTCCGGGTGTTGGTCCAGCGATCGATCGATGGGGACGTCGCTCCACCGCGATGTGGTTCATGCTTTTCGATGTTTTCGCAGTCGCGCTTTACCTCACGATTCACTCGCTGGGATGGCCGATTTACGCGGTACGTGCGCTTCACGGTGCGATCGAAGGGACGGCGCGAGTTGCGCTGTTCGCGATGGTTTACGATCTGCTGCCGGAAGGACGCGAGGGCGAGGGAATGTCGCTGTTCAGCCTGTGCGGCATGGGCCCGGCGGCGATCGCTCCGGCGCTTGGCGAAATCCTGGTCAG
>DASPQU010000241.1:0-3047 GCA_035624805.1 Binataceae bacterium (SeqCode)
TTCAAACTGCGCAACACCAACGCCAAAGCGCGCAACTGTGTGCCGGCTCTTGGTGCAGACAATGCCGACGTTCTGCGCAAGGTCCTTGGCTATTCAATCGAGCGGATCATTGCCCTTCATGAAGCCAAGGTCCTTCATCGCGAATAGGAAGTCGCAGGCTCGCGAGTTGCCATGGAAGGTCGATGCGTTTTGATGTAGGAATCGTGTAGCGAAACGCGCCGCCTAGCCCGTCAGCCGGAGATCCTTAAATGGGCGAGATTCTTGTCGCCGGAATCACTCATTACCCGCCATTGGCCGGGCGGGACGAAACGATGGCGTGGATTTTGAAGCGCATGCTCCAGAACCCGCGTCTTCCCGAAAACCTTCGCCGCCCGGAAAGCTGGCCGAAAGCTATGCAGGATGAATGGGGACGCGATGAAGGCGCGACGTCCGCGCGTGCGCATCGTGAACTGCTGGTGAATGCGCTGCGTTTAACGCGAGCTCGGATCGACGAATTTCGTCCCGATTTTATCGTAGCGTGGGGCGACGATCAGTACGAAAATTTCCGTGAGGAGATCGTCCCACCGTACTGTATCTACGCACACGAATCGTTCGAGTTCAGCATCGCCTCTCCCAACGTGTGGAACGAACCGCCGGAAAAGAAATTCCGCGTGCGCGGAAACGTTGCTTCGGCGAAATATCTCGCGAGCAACCTGATCGAGGCCGGTTTCGACACTGCCTATTCATACAAACCGATGCATCATCCGCTCGGTCACGCTTTCGCGAACGCAATCATTTATCTGGATTACGATCGCAAAGGTTTCGACCATCCGATCATTCCGTTCGCGATCAACTGTTACGGCCGCAGAGTTATCGCACAACGCGGCGGTCTGCCGATCTTCGACAATCCTCCGTCTGAAGCTCAACTCGATCCGCCTGCGCCGACGCCGCGGCGTCTTTTCGACCTCGGCGCCGCAACCGCGAGAATTTTCGCTGAAAGCCAGTGGCGAGTCGTTTTGCTCGCGTCCTCGGGATGGTCACACGCGTTTCTAACCGCAAAGAATCACTACCTCTATCCCGATACCGGCGCTGACCGAGCGATGTACGAGGCTCTGCGCGCCGGCGACTACGACGCGTGGCGCAACTATCCAGCCCCAGCCGTCGAAGACAGCGGTCAGCAGGAAATTCTCAACTGGATGTGTCTGGTGGGCGCGCTCGCTGAACTGAAACGAAAACCGGATACGGCCGAGTTCATCGACACGTGGATTTTCAATTCATCCAAATGCTTTGTAACTGCGGCTCCTGAGGCGAAATGAGACTCAAGGACAAGGTCGCGATTGTCACCGGCACCAGTCCGAATATCGGTGGCGGCATAGCCGAAGCGCTCGCAGCTGAGGGAGCCGCCCTGGTCTGCGTCGATGCGCGCACAGAGAATGCGTCCGATTGCACACGGTATCTGAAAAGCACAGGCGCGCGAGCAATCGATGTGGGGTGTGACGTTACCGACGAAAATCAGGTCGTGGGTGCCGTCAGGACCGCATTCGATGCGTTCGGCGCGATCGATGTGCTGGTCAACAACGCTGCGATCTTCAACAAGAAGGGCGTCCTCGATATGTCAATCGAGGAGTGGAACCGGCAAATCGCGGTGATTCTGACCGGCGCTTTTCTATTCACCAAGCATGTCGCGCGATCGATGGTCGAGCAGGGCCGCAAAGGTGCAATCATCAATATCATCTCGACCGCGGGTCATCAGGGTGAGCCGAACAATATCGCGTATTGCACTGCCAAAAGCGGCCTTCTGAACTTCACACGATCGGCTGCGATGGAATTGGTCGGACACGGTATCCGCGTTAACAGTCTCACTCCGACTGCGACCGATCCCGCCGACTCCTTCGACCGCGCCGAACGATGGGGTCGCGCCCAACGCAATCTCGAGCAGTATCGTGCCGCCTTCGAACCGTTTCGCAGACGCGCGCCGATGCTCAAGCTTCCGACGCCGCGCGACTACGGACGCGCCGCAGTGTTTCTCGCTTCGGACGACGCCGCGATGATCACTGGGACGGACCTTCGCGTCGACGCCGGCGCGGTCGCACGATACTGGGCTTGGGATCCGTCGGAGAGATGAAGGTGCGGCTGGCAACCAATGCCGGGGAGGTATCATGGAGCATCTGAACGAGCGACTTATTATTGATGATCAACAGGCCGGATTGTTTCGCGTAAACCGGCGCGCTTTCACCGATCCTGACATCTTTGCGCAAGAGCAGCGGAGCGTCTTCGACAAGTGCTGGCTGTATATCGGGCATGAATCCGAAGTGCCCCACGCCGGCGACTTCCGCTCGCGCAATATCGCGGGACGCCCGATAATCCTCGCGCGCAGCGACGACACTCAGCTGCGCGTGCTGCTCAACACCTGCACGCATCGCGGAGCGCTCGTATGCCGCCAGAAATCAGGCAACGCGAGGACCTTCCAGTGCCCTTATCACGCATGGACGTTCAACAATCGCGGACAACTTGTCGGTGTGCCCGGCGAAGATTCGTACAGCGACGCCTTCACGCGCGAATCGATGGGGCTCAAGTCTCCGGCGAAACTCGACAGCTATCGCGGATTCATCTTCGCCTGCTTCGATCCCTCGGCCGGGAGCCTTCGCGACTATCTCTCCGGCGCAACTGAATATCTCGATCTGGTTGCCGATCAGTCAGAAATGGGGATGAAGATTGTCGCGGGTCAGCAATCGTACAGCGCACGCGCCAATTGGAAGCTGCTGGTCGAGAACAGTTATGACGGCTATCACGGCTTGCCGACGCATCAGCGCTACTTCACGTTCCTCGAAGACATCGGGGTCGACCTAAAGCGCATGAACTTCTCTGCACCGGCGCGTCAGGCCGCCCGCGATCTCGGTAACGGCCATGCAGTGGTGGAATATCAAAGCGCCTGGGGACGACCGATCGCGCATTGGGTGCCGCCCTTCGGAGAGCATCGCAGGCCACACTTCGACGAACTGCGGCGCAAGTTCGAAACGCGGTTCGGAGCCGAGCGCGCGCGACGCATATGCGAGACCAGCCGCAAT
>DASPQU010000242.1:0-2739 GCA_035624805.1 Binataceae bacterium (SeqCode)
ACCGGCGGTAAGCGCGGCGCTTAAGAATGAGTTCTCGCCGTCTGTGGCGAGCGCGAGGTCGGGCGGCAGGAATTCATCGAGCGAGAGCAGGCCTTCGCGGCTCGGGCTGATGTAGGTTGACGCTATTTCACAGAACTTCTGCGGATCGAGATACGCGAAGACGTCCTGAGCCCGGTAATAGTCGGGGAATCCGCGATCTTCGAGCCGCGCGCGGCGGAACTGATACGCCTCTTCCTCCAGTTCCGCCTCGATTCCCCAGTAACACTCCTCCATGAGCGCCGTGTAGTACGTGTAGTCGCGCTCGAAGGCCTCTTCGAGAAATTCGGTGATCGGCTGCGTTATCGAATCGTAACGGATGAACTCGATCAGGTAGTGCTCGTCGAACTGGACGAATCGATTCGAGGGCGCATCGTCAGCCGCGGACGGATCGTTAACGCGATGCACCCGGATGTAGCTGCGCAGGAGAATCGAGACCAACTCGACATCGAGTTCCATCAGCCCGTCGGCCAGCCGCTTGCGTCCGCTTTCCGCCAGCGCCTCGACCCATTCGCGCATCCGCTGAAGGCTTGGACGATCCTTATCCCAGCAGTCGAGGTCGAAAAGCGATTTCACCTGTTCGGGAAGCGCGAGGCTCAGCAGGTCACCTGCATCGGCGACTCCGATTTCCTTGAGCGTGTAAAAGAGCGTCTCCGGCGAAAAAGACTGAACCAGCCGCTCCGCCTCCGGGGCCGACAGGATAAGGTCGCGCTTCTGGCGGGCAGGAAGGCCGTACAGGAATTCCAGCTTTTCCTTGAACGGAAGATTGAGAAAATCGCTCTGACTGTCACCGTGCGGCATGTTCAGTGCGGCGCGAAACGGGCTGCGCCGTTTCTGAAAGATACCTGCCGTTCACGAGCACGATCAATCAGCGATCCTTTTACGAAAACCTGCTATACTGGTTCGCAGTGCCAACCGGCTTTTCCGAATCCCACGCGGATGCCCCGCACAAATGACCCGCCCAGCATCGCGCCGCGTCGCGTTCACGATAGCGGGAACCGATCCCGGTGGAGGCGCCGGAATTCAGGCAGACATCAAGACGTTCGCCGCCCTTCAGGTATGGGGCTATTCCGTCGCGACCGAAGTTATCGCGCAGAATAACAGCAGGGTTTTTCGCGTCGAGCCGGTCGCAGACTCGATGGTTCGTGCGCAGATCGAAGCGATCGCCGCTGAACGCGTTCCCGATGCGGCCAAGACCGGTGCGCTGGCCGGCGCGAAAATCGTGCGCGTCGTTGCGGATGCGATCGAAGCCGGCGCCATTCCTTCTCCAGTCGTCGATCCGGTGATGATCTCCTCATCGGGAGCGCGGCTGATCGATATCGCAGGGGAGCGCACGATTCGCTCGCGCCTGATTCCGCTCGCGCGCGTGCTGACGCCGAACCTGCCCGAAGCGGAAGCACTGACGAGGATGGAGATCAAAAGTTTTTCCGCGATGCGGGAGGCTGCGTCACGATTCATCAAGATGGGCGCGCGCGCAGTCGTCATCAAAGGCGGGCATCTCGATGCGAGCGAGCCCGCGATCGATCTTTTTCACGACGGGACGAAGTTCGTGATGCTGCGATCGGAGCGCACGCGCGTGGGCAACGTTCACGGGACTGGATGCGCATTCTCGGCGGCGATTGCGGCGTATCTTGCGCGAGGCGCGTCGCTTGAAGATGCGGTTCGCGGCGCCAAGCGGTTCGTCAGCGCGGCGATTCGGGCCAGCTTTCGGATCGGTCGCACTGCCCGCGTGCTCGATCCCTTCGCGAAGTAGCGTCGCGCCCGTCGGAACCTCCGGCGCGACGGTGCGGACGAATAATCAGCAGATGACGAAAGGCGAGCGCGCCTGCAAAAGCCAGGATCGCGGCCCATAGATCCTTGAACGATCCCGCGCCGCTTTCGAAAAGAACGCCCAACGCTGGCACAATCGATCCTCCTCCAATAGCGGCCGCTGTCCACAGTATCGCCGGAGTGTCTCCCAGGCGCTCTCGCAATTCCGAGAGCGCATCGATCAGATCGTCGGCCATCGTCAAAGCGCTAATCAAAGCCACGGCTGCGAACGAATGACGCAACATCGATATCGCCGGGGGCGAGCTCTGCAGCGCGACACTCGCCGCCAGCGCGACCGCGAGGCCAAGCGTGCCCGCTGACGTTGAAAGCGTCGCGCCGAGCCATCGCATCTCGCGCCACTCCGGCTGCGCCGTCGAACTCATCAACACTCCCTTGTACGAAGCGACCGCGAGCGCCGGGAGTATCCCGATCGCTGCGGCTATTCGCACGGGCTGCGTGAAATCGCCGACGCCGAAAAACCAGGCGAGCGAACCGAGAAAATCCGCGAAGCTGAACAGCGAGAAGATCACCATCGCCCACACGCCGACGGACATCGGCGATTTCGGATTGAACGTGCGGAGCATGTGATGGAATCGGAGCGGGTCGCCGAGATCGAGAATGAGACAGACGACGTCGGTAATCAGCGCCGCAAACGCGACGATGAAGCATGCGCGAGCGACCGCTCCAAAAACAGTCGGCGAAAAGAGGATAAGGATCGTTGCGACGGCGAAGCTTCCCGACGCGAGCGAGGAGAAAATAGTGTCCGCTGTCACCCATCCGTGCCACGGAGGCGCCTTGGTCACATCGTCGCTGTACAGCGCGGCGAGCTTGACGCTGAACTCAGAATCCATGAAGAAACAGGACCAGAACGAATGCCGCGATCCACGCGACGGT
>DASPQU010000243.1:0-3315 GCA_035624805.1 Binataceae bacterium (SeqCode)
CGAAGCTGAACAGCGAGAAGATCACCATCGCCCACACGCCGACGGACATCGGCGATTTCGGATTGAACGTGCGGAGCATGTGATGGAATCGCAGCGGGTCGCCGAGATCGAGAATGAGACAGACGACGTCGGTCATCAGCGCCGCAAACGCGACGATGAAGCATGCGCGGGCGACCGCTCCAAAAACAGTCGGCGAAAAGAGGACAAGGATCGTTGCGACCGCGAAGCTTCCCGACGCCAGCGAGGAGAAAATGGTGTCCGCTGTCACCCATCCGTGCCACGGAGGCGCCTTGGTCACATCGTCGCTGTACAGCGCGGCGAGCTTGACGCTGAACTCAGAATCCATGAAGAAACAGGACCAGAACGAATGCCGCGATCCACGCGACGGTTCCCATCGCTGCGCGCGTGTAGTCGCCCGCGAGATTGTTCTGCGGAGCTTCGGGATTGTCAGGCAGTCCGTACTGCGACGGCGAATCCAACAGCAGAAAAAATGAGTTCAGCGCCGAGTACGAATCGGTCGGCTCGTTTCCATACAAGCGTGCGCCGTCGAATCCGCGTTCTTTAAGGTCCGCAAGGCGTCGATTCGCGTAGCTGCGGAGCTCTTCGATCTCGCCGAAACGAATCGATCCGGTCGGACAGGCCTTTGCGCATGCGGGCGTCATCGAATCGCGCTGGCGATCGAAGCATAGCGTGCACTTATGGGCGTGGCCGTCGCTCGGGCTGCGAGTGATTACGCCGAACGGACACGCCGCGACGCAGTAACCGCATCCGTTGCAGATGTCGTTCTGGATGTAAACATTCGAGAATTCGTTGATGACGATCGCGCCGGTCGGACACGCCATCTGGCACGGCGCAGCCGCGCAGTGCTTGCACACGTCACTCAGCATCAACCATCGACCGTCGGGCCGTTCATTCAGAAGTGCTTCGAGGATTCCCGGGTCGGCAGCGTCATCAAACGTCGCGGCGCGGTCGCCATTCTCCGACGCTGGAAATTGTTCGACGAATTTGACGTGACGCCATGTCGTCGCGGAGAGCGTGGCGGTGTTGTCGTAGCTCGCCCCGGTGAAGACGAATCCGTCGGACGGCAGCTGATTCCACTGCTTGCACGCAACCTCGCATGCTTTGCACCCGATGCACAGCGTCGTATCCGTGAAAAATCCTGTCGCGGGACGCGGCGCGGGAGGCGGCGGACGCCGGAACGGATCGATCAGACGGTTGAGCAGGTCGCTCATTTGTTCTTCCGACGCCGCAGCGGATCCATGCTCTCCTGGCGGCCTTCGGGTTGCGCCCATCGCGGCGTGTCAGGAATCGGGTCGGAGCCGAACGGGCGCAGCGCCGCCCTGAGAGGGTTTCCGAAACTCGTGCCACGCGCTCTGCCTGCGCGGATATCGCACGCGAACGCCTTGGCCTCATGCATACTGACGTTGAGATCCGTCAGCAGCGCGGTCAGATCGTTCGCGATCGCTCCGACGGTTTCGCCGGCATAGCCCCAGTGGATCGGTATTCCGACGTGATGAATCTGGCGGCCGCCGGCGACGATAATCGGCCTCATCCTGCGCGTGATCATCGCACGCGCTTCGATTTGTCCGCGCCGCGTGGAGATCGTCGCCCAGCCGCCATGCGAGATTCGGCGCTCGCGAGCGAGTTCCGGTCCGATCTCGACAAACATCTCGGGCTGGAGTTCGTTCAGCCAGCTATTGAATCTGCTCATCGGCCCGCTCAGGTAATGCTCCGTGAGCCGATACGTTGTGGCGACGTACGGAAATTGCGGATCGTGTTCCTCGGCGATTTCGTTCAAAGAGGATTTGTGGTCGGCCAAGGTCGGATTCGATTGCGTCGAGTAAAGCGGGTTTGCGAGCGGAGATTCGCGCGGCTCGTAATGGACGGGCAGCGGGCCGTCCTTAACCCCGGATGGAGCGAACAGCCATCCGCGGCCGTCAGGATGCATGATGAAGGGGGCGTCGCCCGCGATCGACGCCATCGCTCGATCGCCGGGCTTCGGCACATACGACGGAGGCTTTTTCGCGTCGAAATCCGGCACGTCGAAGCCCGTCCACTTCGCTTCGGCATCATCCCACCAAATAAGTTTCTTGCGTTCCGACCATGGACGTCCATTCGGATCGGCTGACGCGCGGTTGTACATGATGCGGCGGTTTGCGGGCCACGAAAATCCCCACTGTGGATAGAGCCATCCGTTCAATTTCGGATTGCGCGACTTGGCGCGATTTACATCGCCACCGAAGACGCCCGAGTAGATCCATCCGCCGCACGCCGTGGATCCGTCGTCGCGCAACTCGCCGACTTCCGCGAGCGTTGCGCCCGATTCGACGTGATAGCCGTTAATCTCGCGCAGCACTTTTTCCGCATCGGGCTCATCCAGGATCCGGCTGGCGGTTCCGTCGGGCAGCACACGACGTTCACTCGTGTAATCCCAAGTGAGACTACGAATCGAATCATCGCGCGCGAGGTCCGAGTCCTTGTACAGCTCCTTCATCCGCAGTCCGAGATGGAACATGAACCACAGGTCGGAGCGGCAATCGCCGGGAGGGTCGAGAGCTTTTTCGTGCCACTGCAAGAGCCGCTCGGTATTGGTAAAGGTTCCGTCCTTCTCGGCGATCGCCGCAGCAGGAAGGAAAAAGACCTCGGTCTTGATCTCCGAGGGATCTTTGACGCGTGGATCGGCGTACCAGAAATTCGCGCTCTCATGCTCGAACCAGTCGCGCACCACCAGCCAGTCAAGATTTCTCAGCGCGACTCGATTTAACTCGGCGTTGGGCGCGCCCGCGGCGGGATTCTGCCCGATGAGAAACAGCCCGCGCACGTTGCCGTGCGCCATCTCGTCGAAGGTCGCGAGTTGCGAATGGTCGCCGTCGGTTTTTGGCAACCACTGATATCCGAACTCATTCTCCGCGCGCGCCGCGTTGCCGTACCACGCTTTGAGGAGACTCGTGAAAAATCGCGACAGGTTCCGCCAATATCCTGCGAAGGCTTCTTCCTTCCAAAATCCTGCGGCGGAGCATCGCAGGGCAGAGGCCAGGCCGCGCCCGTTTTCAAGATAATCTCGAAGCGTGGCGTGTTCCCCAATCGCCGACGGATGCGGAATGTAGCCCGGCAGAAGATCATAAAGCGTCGGGATATCGGTCGAGCCCTGGATGCTGCAATGGCCGCGCATTGCCATCACGCCACCGCCCGGTCGCCCAACGTTGCCAAGCAGAAGCTGGATAATCGCGGCAGCGCGGATCATCTGCACTCCCGTCGAATGCTGCGTCCATCCAAGCGCATAAACGATTGCGCTGGTGCGCTCGCGCCCGGAGT
>DASPQU010000244.1:0-3047 GCA_035624805.1 Binataceae bacterium (SeqCode)
GCTGGCCGTAAGAGAAATCATCGATCGCGAAAAGCGCGGTACTCGCCGAAGAGATCGCGTAATACTCGGGGTGCGGCTTTATGGACGCGTCCTGCCCCGCCGGCTTGACGTCGATTTTCGCCAACTTCAAGTCGCCGATCTCTTTGCCGCCGCGGTTCGTAACCGTGATCGTGATCGGCGGCGTCGCCAGCCCGAACATGCCGGGCGTCTTGACAGGATCCATCACAATCGAGGTTCCCCTCAGATCGCGGATGTGGTCGAGGAACCGCTCGACATTCGGGACGTCGGCGGGCGAAGTCTTGCCAGCGTCGACGAGGTCCCATCCCTTGTCCGTCCGGCGAAGCTCGAACTGTCTGCCGTCGATCGCGGCCTTGACCGCACCGACATCCGACGGCTCGAAAACCAGAACCGACTTGTCGCGTAGCGCGAGCACCGGCTTCGCGACCGTCGTCATCACCCATTGATGGACAGTGTAAACGGGCGCACGTTCGCCGCGCCGCACGTAGACGCCGTCCCTGCCCTGCTCCTTCTGCTTGAAGCCGAACAAAAGCGATTCCTGTCCCGACTTTGTATAGACGGTCACGACGACGCGCGGCTTGGTCAACCCGTACTGGGAGACGTCGGTCGGCGCATCGGCGACAAAATCAGCGACTTTCGCATCGTTGAGCGTGCTGAGAAGCTGACGTATCTGCGTCGAGTCGCCGGCGTACGCCGCGGGTTTGACAATCTTCCATTTCTCGCCGTCACGATCGATCTCGATTGGCGGCTGGTCGATCTGCTCGATCGTGATTCGATTGACCTCGTCGACTTTGAACGTCATCAGCTCGCGATCGCGCATCTGGTCGACCGTCTTGTTCATCCCTGACGGAAACGCCGACGAGGTAAGCATTACCGCCGGACCGTCGGACTTCTTGAGATAGGCGGAAAATCCGATCGGCGTCGTCTTGCCGACATCAAGCGACGGCAGAGTCTGACCCTTGTTGGTGGCGATCGTCACAGTGACCTGGGGCTTGGCGAGGCCGAACGGCCCGAGATCTTCCGGATGCTCCTCGACCGTCTTGGTGACCTGGCAATCCGCGATCGCGCGCGCGAGATTGTCCGACGCGGTTTGGTCGGCCTTCGAGTTGATGGGCTTGGTGAGCATCCACGGCTCCCCGGCCTTGCGCTCGATCGTCAGTTCGCGATCGGGATATTTGAGATCGATTTTTGTGATCTCTTCGGGCTTTACGGTGAAGACCTTGTGGCCTTCTTCTTCCGGCTTGGAATAGTAGAAGTTGATGAACGCGTAGCCGCCTACGACCAGCAGCACGACAAATGCGATCAGAGTGTTGCGAAACCGCATCGTTAGGAATCCGACGCTCGACCGGAGATGAATCGTCCTATTGGCGGCGCTCCCACCAGACCGCGATTCCCGCGATCAGCAGCAATTCGGGCAGCATCATGACCGACAGCGCAAACACGATGCTGAACTGGTCCACGGTCAGTCTGAAACGCGACGCACGAAGCGCGCGCGGACGAATCGAAATCTGGTTTTCAGCACCCGCCAGCCAATCGGCGCTGTTTACGACAAAATCGCGATTGAAGAAATTCGTCAGGTACTGATTGTCGGCAAACTCGGTGCTGCCGAATACGACAATGCGCGCCTTGCCCTTACCCCATCCAAGCTTGTCGAGGTCAGCGTCGACGGCGTCGGCGACATCGATCGGTCCGCGGATATCGTTCGCGTCAAGCTTTGCCTCCTGTCGTTTGAAGATGCCGTCGATATCGGTTTCCCCCCAGGACGTGTCGCTGGTCTTGGCAAGAGCCGTCACCACCAGCCCGTCCTTGAGATTGCCCTCAGGCGTGACGGAGCGGGCCATCGGGAAAAGCGTACGCTCCTTGAAATCGCGCGTGATCGGATGAGGGCCGTATTCGGTCACGATCGGATTAAGCCCGAGCGCAGGGCCCGCGAACAATCGAACCACCTGATCGACGATCACATTGTTGCCGGCCTTCACGCCCCACTGATCGATCAGCGTTGCGAGGGCGGCCTCGTCGACTTCGTTGTTGGGGCGCGGCGCACGGAATGTGACTAGCGCGCGTCCACCTTTCTTCAGATACGCCGAAATCGCATCGATCTCGTGCGGGAGCAGCGGTTTCTGCGGTCCCGCGATAATCAGCAACGTGCAATCGTCAGGAACCGCAGCTTGGGAAGCGAGCAGGACCTTACGAACCTCGAATCCCTCTCCCTCAAGGGCGGTTTTGACCTGACCGTAACCGTCTTGACCGGCGTTGTCGTCGGGATTCGCTTCGCCGTGACCGTCAGAAAAATAGACGACCTTCTTGCCTTCTTTGCTGACGCGCAGGATCGCATTGGTAAGCGATTCCTCGCTCAACTCGGTGACGTTGGTGCCTTCGCCACCGGCGCCTTCGTCTCCATATTGAAGATGCGTCGTGCCCATCACGGAGACTTTGAACTTCTCCGCCAGCTCGGGATGCTTGTCCGGATCGACCAGTTCGAATGACACCTTGGGCGACGCGTACCCGTATTGCTCGAAGAGCTGGCGGGCAGCAGGATTCTCGCCTCCCGCAAAGAAACCGTACAGCTTGAGCGGCTTCTTGAGTTGTTTGACGACTTGGACCGATTGGCTGGAGAGGCTGTAAACCTTCTCGGCGGTCAAATCGAGACGCGCGTGATGGACGCTCGCGATGTAGTTGACCGCGACGAGGATCAGCACGAATACGACACTGTATAGAAGTGCGTTCGCGCCGTAACGCGTCGAGCGCCGTCCCGCGATCGCGGGTATCGCCGCTCGACTCGACGTAATCCACACCACGAGCGCGAAAATTCCGCCGACGATATTGACGAAAACGAACGCGCGGAATCCGGTCGTGATGAAATAATCGACCAGTCCGAAAACGAGTAGAACTGTTCCCAGTATCCCGTAGAGCGTAGCCGTGCGCCGCATCCCGCCGTTTGCCCTCCTAGCGCCAGCGAGCCGACTCGACAGAGCGCTGGGTGAGAAACAGCGCTACGAAGATCAGGCTGAGGAAGTAGACGATGTCGC
>DASPQU010000245.1:0-4367 GCA_035624805.1 Binataceae bacterium (SeqCode)
TTTCTCCACGCCGATTCGTATCCGTGCGGCGGGTCGCACCGACGCGGGCGTCCACGCGCTCGGTCAGGTCGCGGCGTTTTCAATCCCGCGTGAATTCGAGGCCGGCGCGCTTCAACGTGCGCTCAATGCGATTTTGCCTCGCGATATCGTTATTCTCGGCGCAGAACCGGCGTCCGACAGCTTCGATCCGCGTCGCGACGCGCTCTCGCGAATCTACGAATACCGGATCCTGAATCGATTCTCGCCTTCGGCTTTCGAGCACTGGCGGAGCTGGCATATTCGGGAGACTCTCGACCTCGGCGCGATGAATGCCGCGGCGGCCCGATTTATCGGCGAGCATGATTTCGCAGCGTTTCGAACCCTCGGAACCGAGATGCGAAGTACGGTACGTCGCGTGATCGAGAGCCGATGGCGTCGCGAAGGAGATTTCGCGATCTACCATGTCGAAGCGACCAGCTTTGTACGCCATATGGTGCGGACGATGGTCGCGGCGATGGTCGATATCGGGCGCGGCAAGTGTGGGCCCGACGCGATCGATAGAATCCTTGCGTCGCGCGATCGGGCGCTGGCGCCCGCCGCCGCCCCCGCCTCCGGGCTATATCTCGTCGCGGTTCGCTATTGAGAGACCACGTCGCTCAGAACATGCGATGCTGACGGGACGAACTGGCGCCAGAGCGCGCAAACCTCTGTCTCGCTTGGGTTTCGGGGAGAGGGCTGTTGAAAATCGTTACGATTCTTAAGAAAAAACGTCATTTTTGCCGATGTAATACTTGCTTTACCCGTGTGAGTAGTTCACTGTCTCTGGAAAGCCGCCCGACCCGCGGCAAGGAGGAGGATGATGACGCAGTCGCAGGTAGCAGCCCATCTCGCTGACAAGGTGGGCATCACCAAGAAGCAGGCAAAGACCGCATTGGAAGAACTGGCTGGCCTCGTTGTTCGCGAACTGAAGAAGGAAGGTTCGCTGCGCCTCGGTGGACTCGGTATCTTCCGCAAACGCAAGAGCAAGGCGCGGATGGGACGCAATCCCGCTACGGGAGAAGCGATCAAGATACCGGCTCGCACGCGCCTGCGCTTCACGGCCGCCAAGGCGCTCAAGGACGCAGTTCTCGGCGCGAAGTAAACCGCCCCGTACTCGAAGTTAACCGCGAGGTGATCTCGACCCTCGCGGTTTTCTTTTTCGAATGCGAGCGCCGGAAAGGTTCGGCATTTCCGTTAACCCTCACCCCTCACCCTAACCCTCCCCCTGATCCGGGAGAGGGGACCAGATGGCAGCCGTGCAGAACCTCTCCCGGATCAGGGAGAGGTCGGAGCATTTCTTTTGCTCCGGGTGAGGGTCGTCGTTCAGCGCGCATCCGTCGCGCGCGATTACTTGAATCGCGCGTTGCCGTCAAAGCTTTTATCACTCCGGCGGATCTTTCTTCCTCGCGCCGGCGCGGGCCTGGTTGCGGATGTGGCGCACGCGATCGAGGTACTCGCGCAACCTCGCCTCGAAGCCGCGCTCCGACGGGTGGTAGTACTCGCGCCCGAGAAGCCGGTCGGGCAGGAAGTCCTGCTCGACAACCGCGCCCGCCGAATCGTGCGGATACTTGTAGCCCCGCGAGTAGCCGAGTTCCTTCATCAGCGGCGTCGGTGCGTTGCGCAAATGGAGCGGAACCGGCTCAGGACCGTGCGTGCGCACGTCTTCGCGCGCCTGCAGCATCGCGCGATACGACGCGTTGGACTTCGGCGCGCACGATAGATATGTCACGCCCTGCGCCAGCGGAATCACGCCCTCGGGCAGGCCTACAAAGTCGACCGCGTCCTTGACGCTGATCGCGATCTGAATCGCGCGCGGGTCGGCGTTGCCGATATCTTCGGACGCGAAAATCACCATCCTGCGCGCGATGAACAGGGGATCTTCGCCCGCCTCGATCATACGCATCATCCAATACATCGCAGCGTCGGGATCGCTGCCGCGCATGCTCTTGATGAAGGCGGAAATGACGTTGTAGTGCTCTTCGCCCGCGCGATCGTAAAGGAGAGCCTTGTGCTGCGCGGCCTCGCTGACGTGCGCGATCTGTATCTCTTTCGAGTCTGAGTGTTGCGCAAGTTCCGCGGCGATCTCGAGGGTGTTGAGCGCGCGCCGCGCGTCGCTCGACGCGAGCCGCACCAGTTCGACGAGCGCGTCCGCCCCAATTCGCATCCCGAGCTTTCCCAGCCCGCGCTCCGAGTCTTCAAGCGCGCGCCTGACCAGCGCGGTGATCGCGTCGTCGGACAGCGGATTGAGGACCAGCACGCGCACGCGGGACAGGAGAGGCGCGACGACTTCGAAAGACGGGTTTTCCGTGGTGGCGCCGATGAGAGTGACGAGACCGCTTTCGACGTGCGGCAGGAACGCATCCTGTTGCGCGCGATTCCATCGATGGATCTCGTCGATGAAAACCACCGTGCGGCGATTACGTGTTTCCAGCTCTTGCCGCGCCTGATCGACTGCCGCACGCAAATCGGCAACTCCCGCAGTGACAGCGCTGATCGGGATAAAGTCCGCGTCGACGTGCCTCGCGAGCAGCAGCGCGATCGTCGTCTTGCCGGTTCCCGGCGGCCCCCACAGCACGATCGAATGGAGGCGGCGCGCCGCGACCATCTCGGAGAGCAGCTTGCCGGGGCCAAGCAGATGATCCTGCCCGACGACCTCCTCCAGCGTGGCGGGCCTCATCCGATCCGCGAGTGGCTGCGCCGCCGGACGACGCGGCGGGAACAGCGATCGCGCGGCCGAAGGCGCTTGCTTGCGCTTCATTCTCGCGAAGCTAGCATATCGTGCGATCTCGACAAGCCGCCCCGTGACGCCCCGATTGCGCCACGCGGCGTTCCTGTTCTAGGTTTCGGCTGGGCCCGACAGGAGCGGGCACCTGATCATGATCGTAGGAATAGATATCGGCGGCTCAACTACTGACGCGGTGATCCTGGAAAACGGCGATATCCGCGTCGTCACAATCGAGGCCAACGATCCCGTGGCTGCCGCAGCCGGAGCGCTCGGCAAGCTGGTCGGCGATGTGGGCCTTGACCTCGCACAGGTCGAGTGTATCGCGGCGACCGGAGCTGGTTCGCGAGCGCTCGGGGAGAATCTGTTCGGGCGTCCGATTCTGAAGGTGAACGAGTTCACCGCGATCGGCGTCGGCGGCACGTGGCTGGCGGGGAAAAATCGGGCGATGGTCGTCTCGCTCGGCACCGGAACCGCAATCGTGTCAGTCAGAGACGATAAGATTCAGCACTTCAGCGGAACCGGCGTCGGCGGCGGCACCCTGCTTGGATTGTCCAAGCACATGTTGGGTATATCGCGGCTGGAAACGCTCGAGACGCTCGCCAGCCGCGGCGACCTGCATCGCGTGGACCTGACGGTGCGCGATATCGCTGGCGGTCCGATCGGCGATTTGCCGCCCGGCACGACGGCTGCGAACTTTGGCAAGATCACTGCCGACGCGACCAGCGAGGACAAGGCGCTGGCGATCATCAATATGATTGTCGAGGTAATCGGCGTTCTGAGTATCGCAAGCGCGCGCGCCTGCGGGCTCGAAGATATCGTGCTGACCGGCAAGCTCACGCGGATTTTCCGATTCATGCAGAAGACGCGCCGCCTCGAATACATGTTCGGACGCGGATTTTCGATTCCGGATCACGCCGACTACGCGACCGCGATCGGCGCGGCGCGCACAGCAGCGACTCGTTGACGAGGCGTTGAGAGTCGATTCATCGCGCTCGGCGCCGGCCTGCAAAATCCGTATCGGATCATTTCCAACCCCGCGCCGGATAAGGCTAGAATGCGCGGACCGATCGTGGCGTCGCCGTGCATGCGCGACCCCTTCGGACACCGTCGCACTTGGTTAAAAGAAATGCCTTCAGAACTGCTCAAGGGTTTTCGGATGCTCGATCTGACCGACGAGAAGGGAGCGCTGTGCGGCAGACTCCTGTCATCGCTCGGCGTCGAGGTCATCAAAGTCGAGCCACCCTCGGGATGCTCGACGCGCGCGATTCCGCCTTTCCTCGAAGACAAGCCGGGACCCGATCGCGGGCTCTACTTCCTCGCATATGAAGCGGGAAAGAAGTCCGTCACCGCGAATCTCGACAACGCACACGGGCGCGAACTTGTCGCGGCGCTGGCGCGCAAGAGCGATTTTCTCGTCGAGTCGTATCCGCTCGGATATCTCGATTCGATCGGCCTCGGATATGAGCGTCTCGCCAAGGACAATCCGCGGCTCGTGTATACATCGATCACGCCCTTTGGCGATAAAGGCCCCGGGAAGGACTACGCATGGGCCGACATCATCACGTGGGCGGCGGGCGGGATGATGTTCCTGATGGGCGAGGAAGGGAAGCCGCCGATCGAGATG
>DASPQU010000246.1:0-4876 GCA_035624805.1 Binataceae bacterium (SeqCode)
AGCGGAGGACCCGGCACGCGAATCGCTCCGAGCACGGGATCATCTATCGTTTCGAAAAATCGACGCGCCTTGAGCTGCTCCCACTCAAGCACTTCGGCGACGCTTGGGATGGGAACCATCGGAATCTTCAGCTTTTGTCCTTCGCTATAGAGCCAGGCGCGATCGTGCTCGAGAAAAAACGGCTCTACGATCGCGAGAAGCGCGTCGTTGTTTACCATCCGTTGCAGCGCTGTGCAGAAGCGCTCGTCTTTTACCAGATTAGGCCGATTCATCAACTCGCACAGCGATTCGAACTGCTTGTCCGTTACGCAATGCAGGCCGGCGTACCCGTCGCGGCACTCGAGCGTGACAATCATGAAAGGGCCGACGCCGAAGCGCTTTCCCGCACGAACCCGCAGCGCTCCGGAATATTGGAACGCGACGCTTTCGTAGATCATCGTTGAGACACCGGCTTCGAGGATCGATATGTCCGCGTGCTGCCCGTGGCCCAATCCCATATCGCGCGCAAACAGCGATTGCAGTGCGGCGATCACGGCATACAACGCCGCGACGTATTGGATGAGCGAGCCGGGCGGAGTCAGCGGCGCGCTATCGGGCTCTCCCACCGGAAACGTCCATCCCCCGCGGGCGAAAAGCGTCAGATCGTCGAGCGGCGCGTCGCGAAGCGGACCGTCCTGTCCGAAATTCGATATCGAAACGATCGAGAGCCGCGGGAATCGCGCAAGCAGTTCCGACGGCGCAAGGCCCATCCGCGCGAGCGTCCCCGGAGCGAAGTTCTCGATTAGCAGATCCGCGCCGTCGAGAAGCCGAAGCATCAGCTCGCGTCCGCGTTGGTGCTTGAGATTGAGCGTGATGCCGGATTTGTTTGTATTGAGGAACGCAAATAGTCCGCCGCGATCGAGATCGCGCCCGTTCGCTGGAAAGGGACCCGTGCTGCGCCCGCGTTCGCCCGCCGGCGGCTCGATCTTGATCATCTCCGCGCCCACATCAGACAGCAACTTCGTCGCGTACGGACCCGCGATGTATTGCGTCAGATCGATGACGCACGTGCCGCTGAGCGAATCGTAACGCATCGTGCCCTTGTCCTCTTGGCGGCATATCACTAGAAATCCCCGCGATCCGTCAAGGCAACGGTTTCGCTTGCTGAAAGACGGCCGACCTCGATAATCGATCTGCATACGCCGCGCATCCGACGCGGCCCCGCAGGAGGCTCGTATCATGGACGTCACTCAACTCGAAGCCAGCGCCGAAGTGCAGGACTTGCGCAAACGCCTGCACGCTTTCCTCGAAGAATTGATCTATCCCAACGAAAAAGCTCTCGAGCTTGCCGATGATGCGGCGCGCAGGCTGATGCGCTCGATTCAGGCGAAGGCCAAAGAGCGCGGGCTGTGGGCGCTCGGGCTACCGAAAGAAATCGGCGGCGGCGGTCTTCCGTTCATGCAGTACGTTTTCGTCAACGAGATCGTCGGACGCAGCGAGTTCGCGATCGCCGGTTTGGGGACGCACTCGGCGCAGGACGGAACGATGCTCTACCTATACGGCAACCCGGAGCAGAAGAAGCGATGGTTGCTGCCGCTGGTCGCGGGCGAAATCTATCCGTGTTTTTCGATGACCGAGCCGGAGGTATCGGGCGCCGATCCAACAGGACTACGTACCCGCGCGGTTCAGGATGGAGACGACTGGGTGATCAACGGGCACAAATGGTTCACCAGCGGCGCGAATATCGCAGCATACGCGACCGTGATGTGCGTCACCGATCCGGATGCGGCGCCTGGGGAACGGTTCAGCATGATCCTGGTCCCGACCGATACCAAAGGCTTCGAGATTATTCGTCCGGTTCCTGTTATGGGCGAAATCACGGGCGGACACTGCGAGGTTCGATACAACGACGTGCGGGTTCCGTTGACCAACCTGCTCGGCCCTCGCGGCGGCGGCTTTAAGATCGCGCAGAAGCGCCTCGGCCCCGGGCGTATCTATCATTGCATGCGATGGCTTGGGCAGGCGCAGCGCGCATTCGAACTGATGTGTCAGCGGGCGCTATCGCGTCACGCGTTCGGCGGGCCGCTGGCGGACAAGCAGACGATTCAGAATTGGATCGCCGACTCGGCCGCCGAGATCCAGGCTGCCCGGCTTCTCACGCTTAACGCGGCCTTGAAAATCGACGCCGGCGACGAAGCGCGCGTCGAGATTTCGCTAATCAAATTCTGGGGGGCGCGCGTCCTGCACAACGTTATCGACCGCGCGATTCAAGTGCACGGCGCTCTCGGCGTCAGCGAAGACACTCCGCTTGCCAAGATGTATCGTCACGCGCGATTCGCACGAATCTACGATGGACCCGACGAAGTCCATCGGATGGTCGTATCGCGGCGTATCCTGCGCGAGTTCAAGAACGGCGGCAAGTACGATTTCGGCCGCGGCGTCACCTCGCGCAAGTTCCGCGCAGAGCTGTGAGGGCGTAACCCGGCTAAGCATCAGCGCAAAATGCCTGTTAGGTTTATCCCTCTCCCATTTTTTGCCATGGGGGAGGGCGAGCGGCGCGGCGATTGCTCTTCTTATGCAATCGCCGTGACGCGCGGGAGGGGGTGCATGGTCCGCGCGATCTACCGATGGAACGTACCGCACGGGAGCGAATCCGAGTTCACCCGTGGATGGGAAAAAGGAACGCGTCGAATTCGACGCATCTGCAAGGGCTCGCTCGGCAGTTTTCTCGTGCGCGATATCTCGAATCCGCGCAGGTTCCTCGGAATCGCGCGATGGAGAACTCTCGAAGATTGGGCCGAGGGGCAGCGGATAATCGCGGCGATGGACCTGCACCTGCCCCAAGGCGAGTTGATAGGGGTCTTTGACGAGCTGGCGGACCTTACGCGTGCGCCAAAAGCGATGCGCGCATCCAGGACGGCGCGCATCGTAGGAAGAGCCGTTTTCTAAAGAGCCTGGCCGCCGCGTTCGCCGGTGCGGATTCGGATAACTTCCTCCATCGGCATCACGAAGATTTTTCCGTCGCCGATGCGTCCTGTCCGCGCCGAGCGCTCGATCGTTTCGACGACCTGCGTCGCGAGTTCGTCCGAAACTACGATCTCGAGCTTTACCTTGGGGAGGAAATCAACCACATATTCTGCGCCGCGATATAGCTCCGTATGGCCCTTCTGGCGACCGAATCCTTTCACTTCACTGACCGTCAGTCCCTGAACGCCGATACTCGACAGAGCTTCTTTGACCTCGTCGAGCTTGAAAGGCTTGATTATGGCTTCGACTTTTTTCATCGTTTTTCCTCGACACCAATCCGGCCCTCAGCCACCCTTTTGCGGGACCGTTGCACCTAGCTTTTCACCATATAGGGGACGGGAAGCAAGTCCCCCGAATGTCGCTTATCAGCCGCCAAGTTAGACATCCTATCCTTCGCTATCCTTCGGCGCCGCCCTTCGATCCGGTCGTGATGGGCGGTTCTTCGCCCGCAATCAGCCTCCGGATGTTCTCGTGATGGCGGAAAATCACCAGCGCCGACATCACGATCGCCAGAAGAATGAACGACCGATGGTGACTCAGGATGGCCGCGATCGGCACCAGCGCGATCGCGGCCGAAATCGATCCTATCGAGACACGCCGCGTTACCGCCACGACGATTCCGAATATCGACAGGAGAAAAAGCACCACGAGCGGATTCAATGCGAGCCACGTTCCGAGCGCAGCCGACACTCCCTTGCCCCCGGGCCATTCGCCGTTCTCGACTGCAGACGGAATCAGAAAAATCGAAAAAATCGAACCGCCGAACGCTGCGAACGCCGTCGCCGCCTGCACTGCCGGGGCGAATCCCATCGAACGCGCCGCGACCACCGGTATCGCACCCTTCAGAATGTCGCCGACAAACGTGATTATGGCGGCTGATTTTCCTCCCGCGCGAGCGACATTCGTCATCCCGATATTTCCGGAACCGACAGCGCGCGGATCGAATCCGCGAATTCGCCCAACAATCACTCCGAACGGAATCGATCCGATCAGGTAGGCTGCGACGAGCAGGATCGCGGTTGTCATTAAGGTTTTATCGAGAAGGCTTTGGGAGGAGATGGTCGGGGTGAGAGGATTTGAACCTCCGACTCCTGCGTCCCGAACGCAGTGCTCTGGCCAGGCTGAGCTACACCCCGTTTATTTCAGTGATTTTCGCTCGCTCCGTTGTCGCGCGGTTTCCTTACAATCGCTCGCGCGCTCCGACCTTCTGCCAAACCCCTCTCCCTGACCAGGGAGAGGGCAGGGTGAGGGTCCTCCGGCGCTCTTTCATAAGCCGAAGAACGACTCTTATACCACCTCAGATAAGTGCATGCGAGCGCTCGAAATCTATCGGCTTGCGGCGCGGGCGGCGTCGCGCATCTGGGCGACAATCGCCGAATAGTCAGGATGCCCGAAAATTCCCGAACCGGACACGAACACGTTGGCGCCGGCCGCTTTCACGTCGGCAATATTGTCGATTTTGATTCCGCCGTCGACTTCGAGATCGATATCCAAGCCGCACCGCTCGACCTCACGGCGAAGCGCGCGCAGTTTGTCCAACGCTTCCGGAATAAAGGCTTGACCTCCGAATCCGGGATGCACACTCATCACGAGGATCATGTCGAGATGCTCAGCCGCCGCGATCGCCCGTTCGACGCCGGTTTCGGGATTTATCGCCACCGACGCGCGCGCGCCGAGATCGCGGATACGCCGGGCGATCGCCGGGATGTCGTCGCAAACTTCGACGTGCACCGAGACGATATCGGCGCCCGCCTTGATGAAAGGTTCGATATACTTGTCTGGATCGGTGATCATCAGATGCGCGTCGAGCGGGAGGCGCGTTATCCTGCGCACGGACTTCAGAACCGGCACGCCCACGGAAAGATTCGGC
>DASPQU010000247.1:0-4812 GCA_035624805.1 Binataceae bacterium (SeqCode)
ATGGGCGTCTCGGAGTTGTTGGCCGCAACGGCGCCGATCACCAGCGCGGACTGTCCATCCTTAAGCCGCGCGTAATCTCCTTTGACATCGCTGAGCGTCACCTGATTTTCGAGCGGAATGCTCACGGCGAATTCAGGGCCGAAAACCGGAAGTTGTCTCATCAATTCGGCGCTCGCGCTCGGCGTCCCGCAAATGATGAGGCTGGCAGCCGCGAACGCGATCGCCGTCAGGAAAAACGTGAAGAGGAAGAATCCGGAGGAATGAAGCTTGGCGCGCTCGGCGTATCCGATATCGTCGGTCGCGTCGACGCGGGAAGCTCGCGCCGCCACGCGGCTGCGAAAATCAGAAGCGGGCGGAGGCTGCGGCTGCGGAATCCGTCGCGCGGCTACGCGCTCGATTTGCTCCGATTGCTCTGGTTCGTCATCGAGGCCAACCCGCCATCGCTCGCTGGCTTCGTTTCCGGCGAGCGAGTCAGCTGCAGGTGGCTCGAGATCATCGTTCGGCGAAAAGGTCGGGCCGCGAGCGGAGGCTTCTACCGCGGGTTCGTCGCCCAGCGACGGTCCGTCATCGTCTTGACGGAAATCGAACGAGAGATTCTCGCCGGTTTTCTGGCGTTCAGCCGTCTCGCGAGAAAAAGGACGATCGAGCGGATTCGCCTCGTTATCCGCATCAGCGGCCCCGGCTTCCTCGCGCGACGGGATCACAAGATCGTCGGCGGGGTTGCGCGTGCGCGGCGCCTTTGGTGTACGCGGCGCTACCGGGTCCTCGAAAATCGAGGGCTGAATTGCGGCGACCGCAGGAGATTCGGGGGCAGGCGGCGGATCGCTCGCGGCAGCCTGAGACGGGCTTTCATCGGGCGATTGTTCAGCTTTGGCGCGGACCGCCACGTCTGCGAGACCGGAATCGGACGGTGCCGGCTGGGGTTGCGGTCGAGGGGTTGCTGGAGCTTCTTTGACGGACGGCGTGCGTCGCGGCGGAATCGAAGACGCGGTGAAGACGTGACCGCATCGCGAACACTTGAACGTGGGATTGTCGTCAGGAAGCACCCGCTCGTCGATTCGATAGCGGGTATGACAACTCGTGCACTTGATCTCGATCGTGGCCACGCCTCTCCACCCCCATTTAAGGCTAGCACATGCAAACGCCCTTACGCATCAAGGGTTTTCAGTAGGCTTGGCGTCTTTGGGATTCGCGGCGCTGCCGCGTCGTGATGCGAATCGCGCTGCTTAACCGTCGCTTCGATCCGCACGGCGGAGGTACGGAACGCGACCTAATCATAACCGCGCGGATTCTCGCTCGAGCCGGCCACACCGTAACCGTCTACGCTTCGGAGATTCGCGGCGATTCAACCGAGTTTAATTTCAAGCGCGTTGGACTTCGTCGTGTCGGACGCGCGCTTGGCCTGCTGAGCTTCGCCTACGCCGCGCCGTCGGTGGCGCGCCGCGATGGATCCGATCTCGTCGTGAGCTTCGCGCGCGTCGTCGGCGCAGACGTTCTTCGATCGGGCGGCAGCGCGCACGCGAGCTATCTTCGCGCCTCGCGGCAGTGGGTGAGCGCGGCGCGGGCGTTCTCGATGACCGTGTCGCCGTACCATCGCATTCAGATGCATGTCGAACGAGCGGGATTTTCCTCGGCGCGGCTCAAGCTGGCTGTCGCGGTGTCGGATTTTGTACGCCACGACCTCATCAGCCAATTCGACCTCGATCCGGAAAAAGTCGTGACAGTTTACAACGGCGTCGACAGCGAGCGCTTCCGACCTGCGGTGGACGACAGCGCGCGGCACGAGGTCCGGAAAAAATTTGGCATACCCGATGATGTTCGCCTCGTCGTTTTTGTCGGCAACGGCTTCGGCCGCAAGGGTTTGGGATGTCTAATCGATGCGTGGCCGAAGGTGCGACACGATGCGCATCTGCTGGTGGTCGGAAGCGATCGCGCCGCGGCCTCGTTTCGCGTGCGAGCCGAGCGACTTGGTGCGGGAGATCGGATACATTTCGCCGGACCGCAACCCGCCGTCGAGAGGATCTTCCAGGCGGCTGACGCATTCGCTATGCCTTCGATGTTTGAGCCGTTCGGAAACGTCGTGCTCGAAGCGATGGCGTCGGGATTACCCGCCGTCGCAAGCGCAGTGTGCGGCGTCGCCGAGGTGATGCCGCGTGAGTTCGCGAATCTGATCGTCAGAAGTCCGACCAACGCAGATGAAGTCGCGTACGCGGTCTACGAAGCGTGCAGCATGCGCGGCCCCGTGCGCGAAATCGCTCGCGCCACAGCGGAGCGCTTCACTTGGGACGCTTACGGAACGCGACTGGTGGAAGTGCTCGAATCAATTGGCTGAGCGACGGCGCAGCCCGTCCAACATCCCAAGCGCTACCGCGTATCGACGCTCCTCGCGCGCGATGCGCTCGACATTGGCGCCTACAGCCTTCGCGATCGCGAGCCGGACGACGCCGATCGTGCATTTCGATGCGACCTCGACGATGCCGTGCTCTTCGTGAAGCATCCGACATCGTCCGCGTTCGCGCGCGATACGTATGTATCTTTCGCGGTTGGCGCGCGCCGGATCGACCTCGTGATAGACGAGCGCGCCGGGGCAGTATCCGATTCGAAAGCCGTGGCGGCGCAAACGCGCCGACATCTCCGTTTCTTCCTCATGGCCGCACGCGCCCGGACCCAATCGCTCGTCGAAAGCGCCAACATCCGCGAGTGCGTCCGCACGAAACGCCATGTTCGCGCCGAGCACGCCACGAACTTCGACAACCGCCGAACCGTGATCGGAGATCGGCAGGTCGACATAGGGCCACATCGCGCCGGCTTTGGCGATCGGATCTTCTGCGGCGATAATTCTACCCTTCATCGCAGCGAACTCCGGATGCATCGCGAAGAACTCCGCGACGCGATCCAGATAGTCGGCCGCCACCGTCAAATCGTCGTCAAGGAATATTTTGATTTCGCCGCTCGATCGGGCGATCGCCGCGTTCTGAACACGGCACTTGCCGGGTCGCGGATCGTGGATGTGTGCTAAAATTGGAACGTCGGATGGAACAGGCGAGGGCGCCAAGGTCCCGTTATCGGCAATCAGGATTTCGCGATCCGAATTTAGCTGGGGCGCGAGCGATTCCAGCAGTCCGGCAAGCGAGGCTTCGCGTGCGTGCGTCGCGATAATGACGGAGAGCTTCACCCGCTTTATCTCCGGGTTCAGCAATATCGTGACGACCGCCCGCTTGAAACACCCTTGCGGGCCGGATAAATCCTGTATCTCCCCGACACGCGAGAGTGGCGGAATGGCAGACGCGCAAGGCTCAGGACCTTGTGGGCGCAAGCTCGTGGGGGTTCAAGTCCCCCCTCTCGCACCAAAAGATTCCCGCAAAATCCGATTTGAGAACGCTGTCGATGCGCTCGGCGTCGGCTTCGAGACTACGGTGTAGCGCCCGAGCTGGGCCCGCCCGAGGTAGCTTCGCTAGAGGGCGCCGCTTCACCGGCAGCCGGCGCCTCGCCACCGCCCATCTGCGCTGGGGGCATCGATTCCGGACCCGGCGCGTGGCACCCAACGACGTCAGATTCGCTCACACCGAGCGCGGACGCGATTTGCGCATTCGACTGACCTGCCTGCGATTGCAGCCTCACGATATTGCAATCGACATGCGATCCGCCGACTGCGCCGCATCCCGCCATCGCGCCGGCGAACAGGAAAACTCCTGCTGCGGCGATTAGTCCTGTGTTTGCCCCACGCTTCATCGAAAACCTCCCAAGTCCCCGCGGCTTTGCGGTGAAAGCTTAAAAAGTGCTCGCACGATAATATTCAAGTGAAGATGGTTTACAAGCCCGTGACTGTGGCTCTCAACCGGCGTCTGCGGCGTCTTGAATGGACCGCATCCCTCTTGTCTACTTGGGATTCCGGCTGATTTCGTTTTGATTTGCGAGGCATAAACGCTTTTGGAACTGGCCAAAACATTCGACCCCAAATCCGCAGAGGAAAAGTGGTTTCAGCGCTGGATCGAGCTCGGATACTTCCGCGCCGACCCGTCTCGGCCCGGCGAGGCATTCTCGATCGTAATCCCGCCGCCGAACGTTACCGGCCAGCTCCATCTCGGACACGCCCTCGACAACACGCTGCAGGACGTGATCGTCCGCACGCGCAGGATGCAGGGATACAACACGCTCTGGATTCCCGGCACCGATCACGCCGGGATTGCGACGCAAAACGCCGTCGAGAAAGACCTCGCCAGGCAGGGCAAAAATCGCCATCAGCTCGGACGCGAGGCGTTCGAGAAGCGCGTATGGGAATGGCGTGAGGTTTACGGCGGACGCATCCTGCATCAACTTCGCCGACTCGGAGCGTCATGCGATTGGAGCCGCGAACGCTTCACTCTCGACGAGGGGCTTTCGCGCGCCGTCAACGAAGTCTTCGTCCGGCTGTTCAACGAAGGCCTGATCTACAAGGATCGCAAGCTCATCAACTGGTGTCCGCGATGCGAGACTGCCCTGTCCGATCTCGAAGTGGACCATCACGAGGCCAAGGGCCACCTCTGGTACATCCGATATCCATTTGAGGACGGCTCGGGCAGCGTGATCGTCGCGACTACCCGTCCCGAGACGATGCTTGGCGATACGGCGGTCGCCGTGAATCCCGATGACGAACGGTATCGCGGTCTGGTCGGCAAGCGGGTCCGACTGCCCTTGACAAAACGAACGATCCCGCTGATAGCCGACGCCGCGGTGGACAGCGCATTCGGCACCGGAGCGGTCAAAATCACCCCCGGACACGATTTCAACGACTTCGAGATCGGGCGGCGGCATCATCTGGACCAGATCTCC
>DASPQU010000248.1:0-9304 GCA_035624805.1 Binataceae bacterium (SeqCode)
CAACGTCGAGTTGCTGTCGCGCGCGCTGGAGAGCCATCTCAACGCCTCCGAGATGGCCGTCGAAACGCAGCATCTGAATGCGATTCGCGAGGGTGTAAGCCGCGTCAGCGGAATCCTGCGCCGCCTCGATCAGATGAGCCGCAAGGGCGTCTATCAGACGCGCGACTATATGTCGGGCAAGCGGATGGTTGATCTCGCGGCCCCGGAGACCTCGAACGGGCAGAAGCACGAAGCGGCCAAACCGGCAGAACCTGCACCAGCGCATCCGTCGCCGGAGAGCTGGCCGCTGGCGGGAATGTCGATCCTGGTGCTCGACGACGATGTATCGGTGGTGACGTCGCTTGCGGACCTGCTGCGATGCGAGCGATGTATCGTCCATACTGCGACGCGTCCGAGCGCGGCGCTCGGCATCCTGCGCAACATGAAGGTCGACGCGGTGATTTCCGACGTCGTGATGCCGGAGATGGACGGTTACGAGTTCTATCTAAAAGTGAAGGAAGAGATGCCGGGCCTGCCGGTGATCCTGATGACGGCGTACTACTACGACAAGGATCACATCATAAAGCGCAGCCGCCTCAAGGGCCTCGAAGGAGCGCTGTTCAAGAAGCCGGTCAACCCCGGCAAGCTCCGCCAGATGCTGTCCCAACTTCGGCACAAACCGCCGCAGGTATCGCGAACCGAACCCGCCCCCGCGTAAGAGCACGCAACGCGAACTAGTTCGCGATCCAACGCTCAACCTAGGTGCACGCGACCTCACTTGGGATGAAACTTTCCGAACGGACAATCGCAGCGATCGCTAAAGTGGTTACCGGTGATTCCGCAATTTCGCCTTACAGAAGCGGTCCAGTCCTGGTCCGTTTGTTCAATGAATTCGGAGCCAACGACGTCTACGCACAGGGTTTTCCGTCCAGATGGTTCTATACCGAAGAGAAAATAAGATCGCTAAACGGCTCTCAGGCTATCGAAGGGCTGCTGCGTGAAATTTTAGATCCGCGGGACTGGCGTGAATTCGGAAAACCGCGTGATGACGCCGTCGCGTACCTCAACGAGTACCTGAAGCATGACGGGTATGAGCTTGTACCGGACGAAGACTTCTTCGGCATAAGAGCCCTGCGTGGAGGAGCGGTTGCTTTTGAGTACCCATCCGTTGCTTCGCGTGCAGTCAACCAGTTGTTCATCGACGAACAGGTCAACAAGTGCGACAAAAAGCTGCGAGAGAACGATTTTGACGGTGCCATAACAAACGCGAGATCTTTGGTCGAAGCGGTATTGCTAGACGTGGAACAAAGCTTGGCTAAGGACCCAGTGGCATACGACGGCGATCTCGCCAAGCTGTACCGAAGAGTTCAACGACTGCTCAACTTAGATCCTGGACGGAAAGATATTTCTGATTCTGTAAAACAAGTCTTGGGCGGTTTGTCGAGCATTGTCTTTGGGATTGCTAGCCTAAGTAACCGCATGGGAGACAGGCATGCGAGATCTTACAAACCCGCGAAACGGCACGCGCTGCTCGTTGTTAATGCGGCCAAAACGGTTGCGGGTTTCGTTATTGAGACTAGGGAACAACTGATTTCAGAACCACCCGGGTCGCGCGAGTGATTCCTAGACGAGGTTCTCAGTCATGTAGTCGGACACGTTTGCGGCCTGGCACCGTCTGCAGGCGCGGGCCGGCCAAGTTTCGCAGCCTCAAGACGTTATGGGGCGGGCGCGATTCGCGCCCGCCCCGCACTATCCATACGGCGGTCTTTTTTCGATTTACAACGAGACAGGCAGGGACGCCTGCCCCACTCAATCGTCGAACACGCCTTACGCGTGCTTGAGTTTCTTCACCTCGGCGGCCATCTCCGGCACGGCCTTGAAGAGGTCGGCCACCAATCCATAATCGGCGACGCTGAAAATCGGTGCTTCCTCGTCCTTGTTGATCGCCACGATAATCTTCGAATCCTTCATCCCCGCCAAATGCTGGATCGCGCCGGAAATTCCGACCGCGACGTATAGCTCCGGCGCCACCACCTTGCCCGTCTGTCCGACCTGAAGGTCGTTCGGGACGAAGCCCGCATCTACCGCAGCGCGGCTCGCGCCCATCGCCGCGCCCATCTCGTCGACGAGCGGCTCGAGCACGGTCTTGAAGTTATCGCCCGATTTAAGCCCGCGTCCGCCCGACACGATAATTCGCGCCTCCGTGAGTTGCGGACGATCGCTCTTAGTCTGGTTGAAAGAGACGAACTCTGTCTTGAGCGCGCCCGCATCGATTTCAGCATTCACCTTCTCGACTGGCGCTGCTGACGCCGCCGGCTTGGCCGCATCGAAGGCCGTGCCGCGCACGCTGATCACCTTGACGGGACCGCTCATCTCAACCGTCGCCATCGCGTTGCCCGCGTACATCGGGCGCACCACCGTGCCGTCAGCGTTGATACTGGTGATGTCCGACGCCATCGGGGCCCCCAGGCGCGCGGCCAGCCGCGGCATCAGGTCCTTGCCTGCCGCGGTCGCCGTTGCGATCACGTATTCGGCCCCTGTCGATTTGACCAGGTTCGCGAACGCCTGCGCGTAAGCGTCGGCAAGATAATTTTTTAGGCTCGCATGCGTCAGCGCGATCGCTTTGGTGACTCCGTACTTGGCGGCTTCTCCCGCGAGCGCGTCGGGATTGTCTCCCGCAACAACGGCAATCGATTTGCCGCCTCGCTTTTGCGCGAGATCGTTTCCGGCGTTGATGGCGGTAAGGGTGCTCTTGGGGAGATGCCCAAGCATAGTTTCGGCAAAAATCAGAACGTCGCCCATTTCTTATTCTCCGTCGCACACTCGCCGCCCGCCTGATACGAATCGGATCGGGGGTCGGCGGCTGATTTATCGTAAATCGCGCTCAGATCACCTTAGCTTCGGTATGCAGAACCTCGACGAGTTGCTGAACCGTCTCGAGCTTGCGTCCGGCCTGACGCTTGGGAGGAGCCGCGAGATTCTTGACCACGAGCTTCGGAGCGAGATCGACGCCGAGGCTTTCGGCCGGTATCTCTTTAAGCTCCTTCTTGCGGGCCTTCATGATGCCGGGCAGCGAGGCATAGCGCGGCTCATTGAGGCGCAGGTCGCTGGTGATGACGGCCGGAAGCGAAAACGCGATTGTTTCGAGGCCGCCGTCAACTTCGCGGACCACCGTGCACTTCGTGCCGGCGAATTCGACCTTGGAGGCGAACGTCGCCTGCGGCCATCCGAGCATCTCGGCGAGCATCTGGCCGACCTGGTTGGAGTCGTCATCGATCGCCTGCTTGCCGAGGATCACCAGATCGGGTTTCTCGTTCTCGGCGATCTTTGCAAGAATTCGCGCGAGCGCGAGCGAATCCAGCGCCGCGTCGTTGCGGACCAGGATCGCGCGGTCCGCGCCCATCGCCAGTCCGGTGCGAAGCTGCTCCTGCCAGGTCTGCTGGCCGATTGCGACCAGAACGACCTCGCCGGACTGCTTTTCCTTAATTCGCAGCGCCTCTTCGATCGCGATTTCATCGAAGGGATTGATAACCCACTTGACGTTGTCGGTTGCAATCCCGCTGCCGTCCGAAAGGACGCGGATAGTAGTCGCGGGGTCGGGAACTCGCTTAATCGGAACAAGGATTTTCAAAGTCTTTCACTCCGCAGAGATGAAATTTATGCGCTCACGCGCAAAGAGTCGCCGTAGTCTTCGGGGAAACTCGGAAAAACTCTCGGGTGTTCGAGTCCTAACAGCGCCTCTAATATATGTCAAATCGAGGTGGGGCGGACGCTAATGTCGTGCGCTGTATCCTATTCGTTGAAGCCGAGGCGATGGCTGAGTTCGCGGCCATGATCGAGGATTATCGGCGTGATTTGCGTGGAAATTCGCTCCTCCGGCATCCGCATCGAGGGGCCCGCGATCGCAAGCGAGCCGACGACCGAGCGCGTGTAATCGCGAATCGGCACGGCGATCGATGAGACCTCGTCGATGTATTCGCCGATATCGATTGCGTATCCGCTTCGCGCGACCGATTCGAGCTGGGCGAAAAGCTGCGCGCGATCGGTAATGGTCCGATCGGTATAGCGATTCAAGACTTCAGGAAGCGACGCGCGAATCTGCTCGTCGGTATCGAACGCCAGATGCACCTTGCCGACTGCCGTCGCGTGAAGCGGCATCGAATGTCCCACTGGTGAGGTAATGCGCACTGCGCGATCCTCTGGGTCGGCGGCTTCCAGCGGAATCACGCCTTCGCGGCGATAGACGGCGACGTAAACGGTTTCCCGGCATTGTTTCGCCATTATCGCCAGAATGGGGCGCGCCTGCCGAACCAATCCCATATGCTCGATATATCGGCGTCCGAGATGCAGGCATTTGATTCCGAGCCGATAATTCTCGGTCGCCTTGTTCTGCTCGATATAGCCGCGTGCTTCGAGGGTCGCGAGCAGACGAAAGACGTTGTTCTTGTGGAGCTTGAGGCGTTTGGAAAGTTCGGTCACGCCGAGTTCGTCGACGTCATCGAAAAACTGTTCGAGAACGTCGAGCGCATGCGCGACCGATTGAATAAGGTAGTTCGATTTATCGCGTCTGATAACCATTGCAACGTCTTAAGCATCGTGGCTTTCCCAAGAGATTGTCGGCTGATTCCGCGCGGAATTGCCGACCATCCCATTTTGGGAAAGCGTTTTAATCTAGACGGCATCGCCGAAGTCTGTCAAACGGCGATTTTCAACCCCAATCGCTCCTCCGGGCGTTGGATTGGGAAAGCGCCGCACTGGAATAATCAGGCAGGATTTAACCCTTCTTTTCGTGGCGCCAGTTCGCCAGTACCGCTCACCCGGGCGACAACGGAGCCCGCGAAAATCTGCGAAAAAAATGATCGAAACCGACCTGCGCCTCGTCTCCTGCCTCGCGATTTTCCTTTTTACGTACCTTGTGCTTGGTATCGGACGAATTCCGATCCTGAGAATCGATCGCACCGGCGCCGCGATGGTGGGCGGGGTCGCGATGGTCGTGTTCGGTTTCATAACATCGTCGCGCGCGCTCGCGGCGATCGATTTCCCGACGCTGGCGCTTCTGTTCGGGATGATGATCGTCGTCGCGAACCTGCGCATTACCGGTGTCTTCAGCCGTATCGCAACCATGGTTTTTCTTCGCGCGCGGACGGGATACGGCCTGCTCGCTGTCACAGTCGCGCTATCGGGGACGCTCGCCGCGTTTTTCATCAACGATGTTGTGTGTCTCGTTTTCACGCCCGTGGTGCTCGACGCTGCGGAGGCGGTCGAGGCTGACCCACGACCCTTCCTGCTGGGGCTCGCGGTCGCGAGCAACATCGGAAGCGCCGCGACGATCACCGGTAATCCCCAGAACATGATCGTCGCCGGGTTCGCTCATCTCGATTACCTGAAATTCGCGCTCAGACTCGCACCCGCCGCGATAGCAGGACTGGCTGCGGCTTGGGGAATCATCGCAACGATTTACAGGAGCGACCTCGGCCCTCATCGCACGCATCCGAGACACTCGCCGGCACACCGGCGCGCGACGCGCGTCCCGAGATCGATGATGATCAAGCCCGTCGCCGTGGCATTGGCGACGCTCGTCGGGTTTGCGACTGGATTTCCAACCCACCTCGTCGCGCTCAGCGCCGCGGCGATTCTCCTGATGACGCGGCGGATTAAACCGCATCGCGTATACGGCGAGATAGATTGGCCGCTGCTCCTGATGTTCGCGGGGTTGTTCGTAGTAGTAGCCGGCGCCGAAACGACCGGGATCGACAAGCAGACGCTTGCGTGGATCGGACGGGACCGTCTTTCCCATCCGATAACGCTCGCTGCCGTTGTCGCGATACTGTCGAACATCGTGAGCAACGTTCCTGCCGTGCTGCTCTTCAAGCCAATCTATCCGATGCTGGCGCGTCCGACCGAAACCGCGCTGATCCTCGCAAGCGTCAGCACGTATGCGGGTAATCTCACGGTGCTCGGCTCGATCGCAAATCTGATCGTCGTCGAGAATGCACGCCGACGGGGGATTGCGATAAGCTTTGGCGAGTACGCGAAGGTCGGAATCCCGATCACGATCGCGACAATCGCGATCGACCTGCTTTTTTTGCGGTAGGTCACCGCGCGAACGAAATCAGGAGATCTCTCGATGCTGAAAGGTAGAGCGACCGCCGAGGCGACGGCAGCGTATGCGTCGCGATTCCAGAAGCTTTTGGGAAACTTTCGTTCGGTTCTCGGGCTTTCGATCTCCTCGGTTGGCATCGGAACGTATCTGGGCGAAAGCGATGCGGAAACCGACCGCGCTTATGAAGACTCGATCGCCGCGGCCATCTCGGGCGGAATCAACCTGATCGACACCGCCGTCAACTACCGCTTCCAGCGCAGCGAACGAAACATAGGAGCCGCGATTGCGAAGCTCGTCGAATCAGGATCGATTCGACGCGAGGAGATTATCGTCGCGACGAAAGGCGGATACCTGACGTTCGATGGCGAGGTTCCTTCCGATCCGCGTGCATGGTTCGAGGAAAAATTCGTACGCACCGGGATCGTGTCCTCCGGCGACATGGTCGAGGGATCGCACTGCATGACTCCGCGCTATCTCGACGCGATGATCGAGATGAGTCACGCGAATCTCGGTCTCGAAACGATCGACATCTATTATCTACACAATCCCGAAACGCAGCTTGGCGTGCTCGATCGCAAGACTTTTCTGACGCGAATCCGCGCGGCGTTTGAATTTCTTGAGAAGGCGGTCGACGAAAACCGTATCGCCGTCTATGGAACTGCGACATGGAACGGTTATCGTGCGAAACAGACCGAGCGCGGATGGCTATCGGTCGACGAATTGATTGCCGTCGCGCGCGAAGTTGGCGGCAACGCGCATCATTTCCGCGCGATCCAGCTTCCGTACAATCTCGCTATGCCCGAAGCGGTCACGCTTTCCAACCAGGGACCGCCGAATGACAAAACGACTCTGGTCGGCGCAGCGAAAGGCCACGGGCTCCTGATATGCGCCAGCGCGTCGCTCCTTCAGGGGCGATTGTCGCGCGACCTGCCTGCGATTCTCTCCGACGCGTTTCCGGGATTATCTTCGGACGCTCAGCGCGCGGCGCAATTCGTCCGCTCAACGCCCGGGATCGATGTCGCCCTTATCGGCATGAAATCGCGCGCACATGTCGACGATGCTCTCGCATTGATGGCGCATCCTCCCGCCTCGCGCGACGCATTGATGAAGCTCTTCAGCCCGTCGCAACCGTAGGGACGCGATCATGGTTAGATCCGGCAACGACGATCTCCGGTTCCAGGCGAATGGGCGTCGAAAGCGACGCCGATATAAGGCACGATTTTTCGCTCTTCTCGAGCACGCGTATCGCCTTGTCGCGATCGCTGTTGGTTGACAAAACGAGACGCGGGTGTAACACGATTTCGGTAAACCGCGTGACACCGTCCTTGCGATCGAGTGTCCCGGCGCCTTCGAGCTCCATCGAAGTGAATTCGAGCTTCGAGGCTCGCGCGATTGCACGAACCGTGAACAGAAAACAGCTTTCGACTGCGGCCATCAGCAGATCTTCCGGACTCCACGCGTCGCCGGGGCCTCCGAAGTCCGCAGGCGGAGCGGTGCGAAGCTCGGGCACGCCGTTTACGGAAACCGGAGCGTATCCGGTTGGACCGCCCGAGAGTCGTGCGGAGTAAATGTGCGGCAATGGCTTCATAAATCTGACCTCTTGTTTTTCGAAAAGCGCACCTGCCGGGCCGTCACCGTCCGTTGAGCGCGCCGATTTGTGCTTCGAGCCGGTCGCGAAGTCGCGAACAGACCATGTCGCAAAGTTCGAACACCATGGGATCCGCGATGGCGTAAAAAGCGCTGTTGCCCTGCTGGCGACGCTTGAGCAATCCCACGTCCTGCAGGACCTTCAGATGCTTGCTGACGTTGGGCTGCGTCGAGTGAACGCGCCCCGCGAGATCGGAGACGCTCATCTCGCCCCGTTCCAGTTCCTGCAGGATACGCAAGCGCAACGGCTCGCCCATGGCGCGAAATCGCGCCGCGACTAGTTCGAGGGCGCCTTGCGCCATCGGTCGCCGCACGTTCGTCGTTCTATTTCGTGCCTCCATAACTATTTAGTTATATAGTTGAGGCTCCCACTCGTGTCAAATAACAATTCATCAACGTTTGCCGGCGCTCGACGCGGTCGACGCCACGATGACCGGTCTTCGCAGGGAGGTCGTGATTCCGGGCGCGGGCCACTGTATCCAGCAGGAACGCCCGGCTGAAGTGAATCGATTGTTGATCGAGTTCCTGAAGGGTCTAGCGTCTTATTGGAATATCGCGCGTCATCACGATTCGCGTCAGCCGTGAGAATCCCAGCGATCGATAGAACGCCTGCGCGGGCTTGTTGTCGCGTTCGACCTGAAGCTCGAGCGTCGAAATTCCGTGCTTCGCGCAGAATTTCTCGACCGTCTCGATGATTCGTTTGCCGATGCCAAGTCCTCGGTAGTTCGCGCGCAGATACAAATCGGTGAGGATCCCTTGCAGCCCGCCGAACTCGATATCCCAGTTGTAGGTCAGGATCGCGTAGCCGGCAGCACGTCTCCGATCGTCGGCGATCCAGATTCGACCGAGACTTTCATCTCGCATCATCGCGCGCAGCGCGGGACGCATTGTCGTCGCAACAAATGCGATATGGTCGAAGCGATAGTAGGCGCGAATCAGCCGAAGAAGCGCGTCGAAATCCGAGCCCCGCGCAGACCGGATCTCGATCCCGTCGCGCGAAGACGCCTTACTGGGGGCGTGGCGCGATTTTGTCGATTTCGGCGAGCGCATCCGCTTCGAGCTTCCACTCCACGGCCTTGACGTTTGCGCTCACCTGTTCGGGCGTGGTCGCTCCCGCGATCACGCTCGAAACCTCGGCTTGCGACCCAAGCCACCCGATCGCGAGCTCGAGCATCGAATGGCCGCGCGTACGCGCGAATTCCTCGAACTTGTCGAGCATCGCGAAATTCGGATCGGTGAGCGTCCGTTTCGCCATCGGCTGCATCAGCGCGAACCTCGTGCCCGACGCGGGCTGCTCCCCGCGACGATACTTGCCGGTCAGAAATCCGCTCGCGAGCGGGAAATAAGGCAGGATTCCGACGCCGTACTCGCGACATGCGGGAACCAGCTCCCGTTCGATACGCCGGTCGAGCAGGTTGTACTCGTTCTGCGCAGACACGTAACGCGCGAGATGGTGCGCGCGCGAAATCCACGTCGCATCGGCAAGCTGCCATCCCGCAAAATTGCTGCATCCGATGTAACGGACCTTTCCCGCGCGTACGAGATCATTGAGCGCGTCGAGAGTTTCGTGTTGAG
>DASPQU010000249.1:0-4812 GCA_035624805.1 Binataceae bacterium (SeqCode)
GATTCGGTTTCCAGTGGATGCCTCTCTTGACGAAACCTATGCCTAATAGATACTCGAAATGCCTGTCTTGCGGAGTACATTAGAAAAATGATCAAACTCGACAGCGTTCTTTTTGCCACCGATTTTTCCGCCGATGCCGAATACGCGCTCGACTACGCGGCTTCACTCGCGCAGCTTTTCAAGGCCAAGCTCTATATGCTGCACGTGATCGCGGACCCGGCCGACGGCCTCTATGGACATCTTCACGGTGAGTATCCCGCCCTGGTAGCGGGCGCAAAAAAGAAGGCAACCGAGCTGATGGCGCGCTACGAGGCGATGGTCAAGGACGTGGCCAACCGCGAGGTGATTCTCAAGGAAGGCGACCCGACCTACGAAATCGCCAAGACTGCCAATGAGAAAGACGTCGGTGCGATAGTCGTCGGCTCGCACGGCCATAGCGCGCTCGGCCATCTCCTGCTTGGCGATACGTCGTCCAAGCTGGTGGAACGCACCCAGCATCCGATCTTCGTCGTCCGCCATCCCGACCGCCGCAAAGGCTGATTCGTTCCCTTGCCGGTTCGGCGTTGATGATCAGACGCGGCAACCTGCTATGATTTCGGGTTCGCGTCCCCAGACGATCGGCGCGAACCCGCTCTCATAACGGGAATCTGCAACGGAGGCGTGAATCCGAACGCCATGGCAGCGTTGACGCTGTTTGAAAAAATTTGGAACGACCACGTCGTTGTCGAGAAGCCCGGTGAGCCCGCGCTGCTCTATATCGATCTCCATCTGATCCATGAAGTGACGTCGCCGCAAGCGTTCGAGGCGATGCGCAACGCGGGTCGAAAAATCCGAGTGCCGGGGAGAACCTTCGCTACTCTCGATCACAACGTTCCCACGACCGATCGCTCCAAACCGATCGAAGATCCCGATTCCCGCCTCCAGGTCGAGATGATGCGGCGCAACTGCCGCGAGTTCGGCGTTACGCTTTACGACCTTGGCGCGCCCGAGCAGGGAATCGTGCACGTGATCGGCCCCGAGCTGGGTCTCACTCAACCCGGGATGACGATCGTATGCGGCGACAGCCATACCGCGACGCACGGCGCATTCGGAGCGCTCGCATTTGGAATCGGAACCAGCGAAGTCGAGCACGTGCTTGCGACGCAATCGCTATGGCAGGCGCGTCCGACCACGCTCGAGATTCGCGTTGACGGCGCGCTCGGCAAAGGCGTGACCGCCAAGGACATCATTCTTGGAATCATCGGGCAGATCGGAACGGACGGCGCGACCGGATGTGTAATTGAATACCGCGGCCGCGCGATCGAAGCGCTCTCGATGGAAGAGCGGATGACCGTGTGCAACATGTCTATCGAGGCGGGCGCGCGCGCCGGGATGATCGCCGCTGACAAGACTACAATCGACTACATGCGCGGACGCCGTAAGGTTCCGACCGGGGCGGATTTCGACAAGCTGGCCGAGCGATGGACGCGATATCACAGCGACGACGGCGCGCGTTTCGATCGCACCGTCACCTTCGACGCCGCCAAGCTCGCGCCGCAAGTGACCTGGGGCACGAATCCCGGGATGGTCGTCGAGGTCGGCGGGCGCGTGCCCGATCCCGCGAGTTTCTCCGATTCGACGGCGCGCAACGCTGCAGAGCGTGCGCTTGAATATATGGCGCTCAAACCCGGCCAGCGTATCGAGGACATCGCAGTCGACCGCGTGTTTATCGGGTCGTGCACCAATTCGCGGATAAGCGATTTGCAGGCTGCCGCTGAGATCGTGCGCGGAAAGAAAGTCTCCTCCAAAGTGCATGCGATGGTCGTTCCGGGCTCGCAACTCGTAAAGATGGAAGCTGAGAAGCTGGGGCTGGACCGTGTCTTTCGCGACGCCGGTTTCGAATGGCGCGAGTCGGGATGCTCGATGTGCCTGGGGATGAATCCGGACATCTTGAAGCCGGGTGAGCGATGCGCCAGCACGTCGAACCGCAATTTCGAGGGTCGCCAGGGCAAGGGCGGAAGAACCCATCTGGTAAGTCCGCAAATGGCCGCGGCGGCGGCGATTGCGGGGCACTTCGTCGACGTGCGCAACTGGTCCGGAAACTGAGGGGGCGTCATCCGATGCGTAGATTCAAGAATTTCACCGCGATGGCTGCGCCGCTCGATCGCGCAAACGTCGATACCGATCAGATCATCCCCAAGCAGTTCCTCAAGGCGGTCGTGCGCAGTGGTCTGGGACGTGGGCTCTTCTTCGATTGGCGCTTCACACCCGACGGTCGTGAAAATCCGGATTTCATCCTCAATAAAACGCGTTACAAGGGCGCGGGAGTTCTCATCGCGCGCGCGAATTTCGGCAGCGGAAGCTCGCGAGAGCACGCGGTGTGGGCGCTCGACGATTACGGATTCAAGGCGGTGATCGCGCCGTCGTTCGCCGATATCTTCCGCAATAACTGCCTGAAAAACGGTCTGCTGACGATCGCGCTCAAGCCCGAAGAGGTCGACGCGCTGGTGAAGGCGACGCAAACTTACGAGGGCTATCGCCTGTCTATCGATCTCGATAACCAAACGGTGCGCGATGATTTCGGATGGTCGGCGCATTTCGAGATTCCGCCGTTTGCGAAAAAGTGCCTGCTCGAAGGACTCGATGACGTGGCGCTGACCCTCGCCCACGAGAAGGAGATCGCCGTGTACGAGAGGTCGCACGCGCTTCCTTGGCGGACATAGGCAGAACCTGCCGATCCGGGTGATGTGACCGCGCTTCCGGCAAGGCTCGAGGTTGCGCCCGCCGACGCGCGGATGCGGCTCGACGTGTACATCGCTCGCGAGCTTGGGGCCGAATACACCCGCTCGCAGATCGCACGAATGATCAAGGCGGGACTGGTCCGCCTTAACGGTGGCCCGGCGCGCGCATCGGCGATGGTGTCGGCGTCGGATCGAATCGATATCGCCGCGCCGCCGAGTTCCCAGGCACCGGCATTCGTCGCTCCTGCCCCCGAAATCGAGGTCATTTACGCCGACGATGAGATGATCGTGGTGAACAAGCGCGCCGGCATGACCGTTCATCCCTCGCCCGGCCATCACGAAGGCACCCTCGTAGATGCTCTTCTGGCGCGATTTCCCGAACTCGCCACGATGGCGGAGCCGGAAGGCGTGCTGCGCCCCGGAATCGTGCATCGGCTCGACAAGGAAACGTCGGGCGTGATCGTCGTAGCGCGCACACCGTTCGCGAAAGCCGCACTATCGAATCAGTTTCACGCGCGAACGGTCGAAAAGACCTATCTCGCGGTTGTCCGGGGGATCGTCGCGCGCGACAGGATCACAATCGAGCGCGGCCTGGGGCGCCATCCCACCGAGCGTAAGAAGATGTCCACGGCGTCGCGCAATCCGCGCGACGCTGTCAGCCATGTCGTCGTGCTCCATCGATTTGCGCCCCGCGATCAGAACGACGAGGCCGCGACGCTGATCGCCGTGCATCCCGAGACCGGCCGGACTCATCAGATTCGGGTCCATATGGCCTCGGTCGGGCATCCCTGTCTGGGCGACGAACTTTATGGCGGAGGCTCGAAGCACGGCCGAGTCGGTGAGCGCACCGGCTTCGAGCGGCATGCGCTGCACGCGTACGCGATATCGATCACCCATCCGCGTTCCGGCGAGCGGATGCGATTCGTCGCGCCGCCACCCGAAGATTTTCAGCAATTCTTCCGCATGCGAGGATTCGAGTTTAACGCACAATCAGTGACGGGGGCGTAAGGGATGCTCGCAGCTTGCGCGCATGTCAAGCTTCCCCTAAAGTTCCGTGAAGTGCCGAATCGCTGCGGCCGCCATATTTAGGCGGTTCTTTGGGGATGTCGGAAAATGATTTCACCAAGCGCGTGCAGATGTGAGTCACTACTCGGATGGTTCGCTCAATAGTGGGCTCAACTGAAATTTAGAAATGCTACAAGTCCCGCCTCGATACGTGCGCGCATTGGTGAAGCTGCGTAAACTCTCAGCGGATTCCTTCAGCGAGCTTCTCGCAGCGCTCTCGCGTGTACCGCTGTCTTCGAGCAGAGACAAGCTTACCGAAAAAGTGACAAACCTCATTCCATCGATGACTCCGAAAGAGGTCGAAGACATCGTTGCCATGCTGGTGTCTGTGAAAGGGGCTCAGGAACAGCTCGAGGAATCAGCCGACTTCGTGGAGGACGTTTTGTTTGCTGCCGCGCGGACCGAAGAATCTGACCTCAAACTTGCCGGGTCGGAACGCGAGGAGTTCAAGAGGCGGCTTACGGACCTTTTGGAAGTCGAACGATTTTCAATCTCGGCCAAAGCGATCAGCCTCGTAAACGAATACGAGCACACGTTCTGCAGAGCCAGAATCCTCACGGATCTTCGTCCCATTTATCGAGACCCGAGCAAAGGGGCGGTCGCGGGCTTGATCACACATACCCTGAGACTCAGCTATCATGAGGGTGATCAACTAAGGCACATCTACCTCTTAATCGAAGACTCGGACCTCGAAAAAATGGACCTTCTCGTCAAGAGAGCGTTGATTAAGGCGAAGAGTTTGCAGAATCAATTGGCCGCGACACAGATTTCCTTGATCGGTACAAGCGAAAAGGGATGATGAATACCGCGCAAGACGCAGCAATCTTCACTGAAGGTTTTGCAGACGACGACTGCACGAACGAGCGAAGCGGCGCAGACTGGTTCAAAGCCCGCGCTGTTCCGTTGCCAACATTCGTCGGAAGGCCCGCAGAGCCCGCGAGGGAATTGGCCGCCGCCATTCAAGATGCGATGGCGCGCCCGCAGTCGTTCGCCGCTGCTGACGAACTCGCGCAAGAGCAGTTTGCCG
>DASPQU010000250.1:0-5623 GCA_035624805.1 Binataceae bacterium (SeqCode)
GCGCTACTGCGATTTCGTCTGGCGCGGGGACATCGCCGGAATCGTAAGCCTGTTCACGGACGATGCGGCCTTCATAACCAAAGGCCGGGAACGAGAAGCAGTCGTGCGCGGACATGCAGGACTGACGAAAATGTACGAATCGGCGTTCGCCGACATGGATCCTCGTCCGTACATCCATAATCACGTCGTCGATCTGAAAAGCTCAAAGCACGCGACGGGAATTTGTTACGTCGAGCTTCGCAGTGCGAAGCGGGGGATGGAGTGGATCGGCTCGGGCTATTACGAGGACGAATATGTGAAGATCGGCGAAAAATGGAAATTCGCCTCGCGCAGATTCGTCGCGCATGGCCTCGTTCCGGGCCGAGGTCAGTCAGCCAAGCAATAGTTGTTCAGTCGTCCGTTCTTCGCCGGAGAACAATTTGATCAACTGCTGCGTGGGCGCAATTCGACCGGCTCGTAGTAGTGCTTGTCGCCGAGCGCCATGACTTCTGCAAAAAACTCCGGGCCTGCTGCCTTGCCGGCCTGCTCGAGCTCCCAAGTCTGACGCTTATAACTCCAGCTCTCGGGACGCAGTCGGCGCGCTTCAGCGAAGTACACGAGCGCATCGTCACGCTTTCCGATCTCGAACAGATATTCGCCGAGTCGGAAGTTAGCGGAAGCCAGAGCGTCCTGCGCGTCCGAGCGCGGGCTGCGTCGACGAGCCTCATCGGCGCTGAGCACATAGATGCTCTTGTCGCCCTTGTTCACCCAGTCCCGGATCGCGTCGATATACTCGCGACGCTGACGTTTACCCTCTTCGACGACATCCTTTGGCAAAGTGAACGTTGTCGGGTCGAGCGACCGCACGCCGTCCATCACCCCGGCCGGCTCGGTGGGTCTGACGATTCTTCCGTTCTCGTCGATCCACACGACCATCGGAACGTTGATGAACTGATACAGCTCGCCCGTGATGTGTTTCTGATCGATTAGACATGGATACGATGGAACGCCTGCTCGACCGAGCGCGGCGTCGTCCCATCCCATGATGTCTTTGAGCAGCGCGGGCATCTCCACCGATGCCGGGCGGATGAAATCGCGCACAGCAGGAGCGCCGGCGGTATCGAGGGCAACTGCGATCACGACAAATCCGCGATCCTTCAGCTCTTCGTAAAGGCCCTGCCAGACTGGCAGGTCATGGCGGCATCCTCACCACGAAGCCCATGCGGCCAGGAGGACTTTCTTTCCGCGATAGTCGGACAGTCGATGCATCCTGCCGTCGAGATCGGGCAGCTCAAAATCGGGAGCCTCGAGCGACGCGAGCGTGTTGTCGCGCGACTCTGAGGATTCGCCGAACATCCAGACCGCGTTCTTGTCATCGTGAAGCACTGGTTGCCCCATCAGGCGCCCGAACGCCGCGAGATTGAACGACTTGCCGCTGTCGCGGACGAATTCACCGGAACGCGCAGGCGGAATCGGAACGCATACGTCGCCTTTGCATACGCCCTCGGGTTTAAGCTCCCATCCTGCGGCGGAGCGAAGGTCGGCGGAATTGATCCAGAGGTTGTCGCCTTGCGGATTGGCATTTACGGACCGCGGAGCGGAATCTCCGTAGATAAGCGCAATGGCCATATTTGGCTCCTTTGGGATCGGCGGCGTTTCGCATCGCAGTATATCAGCAGGGCGCAGGATGCCGTAAAGCACTACGCCATCTTGTGAGCCGTTGGGCGGTTTGCTAGCACCGGCGGGGACCTGACCGAGCCGGGCTGCTACCGGTGATCGGGTATATTCGGGAGGGTAGCCAAAATGAAAAAGATTCTTATGCTTATCGCCGCAGGATATGCCGTCGCGGCGGTTGGATGCGCCAGCTCATCGAGCAATGATGCCTCTTCTGCCGCGAACAATCCTGCCGATTCGGTGGCAGTCGCCGCGCCTGCAGCCGCTCCTGCCCCAGCTCCGTCGGATACTGCCTCGTCAGGTGCGCCCGCAGCAGTCGGAGAAGAGGTTACCTTCACAGCATCTGCGCCTATCGTGGCGATCGATAAAGCCAAGCGAGCCGTAACGGTCCAAACCGACGACGGATCGAGACGCACGTTCAAGGTGCGCAAGAGTGTCAACGGATTCGATCAGCTCAAGGTCGGCGACATCATCGTAGTGCGCGGTTTCGAAGCTGTGATCGTTGGCCTGAAAGGCCCAAAGTCCGGGCCAGCTGGCGTCCAGGTTGACGAAGAAACTTTGCGATCGGCCAAAGGACATCTACCCGCAGACGCCGAAGTCGAGCAGGTGAGGATGCAATCCAAGATCGTGGCGATAAATTGGGGCGCGCCTTCGGTCTCCATACAGGACCCGGAGGGCAAAGTCGTCACGCTTAAAGCGAAGCCCCAGGATGTCCAGGGGTTGCAAGTCGGCGACGATATCGAAATCGTATTCGTCGAGGGATTTGCGGTCGCAGTCGAACCGCCGGTCAAGAACGTCGGATACTAGTCCGCGAGCTCGGCGGGTATAGGATGGGGAAAGTTCACTTTCAGAGGTTCAAGCATGAACTTTGAAACCATCCTTTATTCGACCGCGGGAGCGATCGCGAAGATCACTCTGAATCGGCCCGAAGCGCTCAATACAATCGTTCCTCCGATGCCCGAGGAGATCGAAGCTGCGGTCAACGCCGCAGTGAGCGATGAATCGGTCAAGGTCATCATCTTGCGTGGTGCGGGCCGCTCGTTTTGCGGAGGGTTCGACTTCGGCAAGGGATTCCATCAGTGGGACAAGTACATCAACACCGACGGCGAATGGGATCCGGGCAAGGATTTCGTTTTCGCAACTGCGCAGTCGCTCGCGCCGACGCAGAAGTACATGAGCATCTGGCGATCGCCGAAACCGGTGATTGCGCAGATCCACGGATGGTGCGTCGGTGGCGGCAGCGATTATGCGCTATGCGCCGACCTGGTCATCGCCAGCGAGGATGCACGTATCGGAACGCCCTACTCGCGGATGTGGGGAGCGTATCTGAGCGGGATGTGGATCTATCGCCTGGGTCTCACGCGCGCCAAAGAATACGCGCTCACCGGAAAGCCGCTCTCGGGTAAAGAGGCTGCGGAAGTCGGACTCATAAATCGCGCTGTAGCGTTCGATCAACTCGAGGCGACCGTCCAAACGCTCGCCGAGCAACTCGCTTCGATTCCGGTGTCGCAACTTAGTGCGATGAAACTCGTCGTGAATCACGCGTTCGAGAATATGGGGCTCGCATCCACGCAGGTTCTCGGACCGATTCTCGACGGGCTGATGCGCAACACTCCCGATGCGAGGCGCTTTATCGAGCTTGCGGAGAAGGAAGGAGTTCGCGCGGCGATAACAGAGCGCGATCGCCTTTTCGGCGACTACAGTCAGGGGTCCAAGGATGAGCAGCCGGACCCGAAGAATGTGATTCGACCGTGAATTACGACGGCTTGCGCGGCTCGACGATATTGCACGAGTAGGTCTTGACGATGAGCCACACCTGGCGGCCCGGTTCCAGGCGCAGCTCCTCGAACGCGCCGGGCGTGACGCGCACCACGAACGAAACTCCCGAATCGACCGTCAGGATAATGGCGACGCCCTCGCGCCGCACGTCGAGGATTCGGCCCTCGAAGCAGTTACGAGCGCTGATCGCGCGCGGACGCTCGACGCTGACCATGATGTCGCCGGCGCGAATCGCTATCCGTATCGGCGCGCCGATCTGGGTTCGCGCAAGCGGCACCTCGAGCTCGCGCCCATCGACGCCCACGCGACACAGCATCGTCCCCTGCCGCTCATCGAAGGACAGGACGGTCGCGTCGAACACATTTTCGAACCCGACGATCTGCGCGAGCGCCTCGTGGCGCGGGGCTCGCAGCACTTCGGTCGCCGCGCCGCGATCGATGACCTTGCCGGCGTCAATGGCCACGACATGCTCGCCGAGCGCGAACGCTTCGTGCACGGAATGGGTCACGTAGATGATCGGGATACGGTGGCTCGCGTTCCAGCTTCGTAGGTCATCGAATATATCCGCCTTGATCTGCACATCCAGCGCGGCGAGCGGCTCGTCAAGCAAAAGCATCGACGGATCGGTCACCAGCGATCGAGCGAGTGCAGCCCGCTGACGTTCGCCTCCTGATATGTCGCGCGGCTTACACTTGGCAAGGTGCGAAATCTTGAACGACTCAAGGAGTGCAGTCGTGCGGTTACGCCGCGTGTCGGCGGGCAGTTTGGCGATCCCGTAATGAACGTTCTGCTCGATCGTCATATGGGGAAACAGCGCGAGTGTCTGAAACAGATATCCGACGCGTCGATCCGAAACCGGCACATCCGCGCCGGAAGTCGAATCGAACAGAACGCGGCTGCCTAGCGTTATAAGGCCCGAATCCGGACGCAACAGTCCCGCCAAACAGTTGAGGATGGTCGTCTTTCCGCTGCCCGACGGTCCGAGCAGCATCGTAAAGCCAGCGGGCGCATCGAACTCGACATCAAGAGCAAAGCTCGACGACATCCGGCGGACGATTTTCGCCGTCATCTGCGCGTCACTCTTCAAAACCTTTTCGGGCAAGGAATCTTTCAAGGGCAAGTCGGCGCGGCTAGCGGTTCATCGGCCAGATCGCCCACACGCGCCGGTTGATCGCGTATGTAATCGAGAGCGTGACAAAAGAAAATGCCACGAGAATCAAGGCCATGTGGTTTGCCGATGCGTAATCGAGCGCCTGCACGTCATCATAAATGGCGATGGAAACGGTTTGAGTCACGCCCGGGATGTTCCCGCCGACCATGAGAACGACGCCAAACTCGCCGAGCGTGTGCGCGAAGGCCAGTACGATGCCAGTAACGATACCGCCCATCGAAAGCGGCAGCACGATGCGCAGGAAAGTTCGAAGATGCGATGCGCCCAAAAGTGATGACGCGTTAATCAGATCGCGATCGACTTGCGCAAAAGCAGACGCCATCGGCTGCACCGCGAATGGAAGGCTGTAAATCACTGAGGCCACGGCGAGCCCTGCAAAGGTGAAAGGCAACATTCGTCCTGTCGCATCGCGATACCAAACGCCGATCGGACTCTGTGAACCCATCGCGACCAGCAGGTAAAATCCCAGCACTGTCGGCGGCAACACCAGCGGCATCGCAACGACCGACTCGACCAGAAATTTCCATCGCCATCGCGTAAACGCGATCCATGTCGCGATCGGCATCCCGACGATAAGCAGCACGGCACATACGACGAACGCGAGCCGAAACGTGAGCAGTATCGCGCTCCAATCGATCATCAACCCTGACCGGAAGCCTCCAATAGGTCGGCGCCGCTCTCAAGCAGGAAAAACGCGATCACTGCGCCGTCATCCCTCCGTCCACCGATATCGAAGCTCCGGTCACGAACGACGCACGATCCGAGCACAGCCATGCGGCAGCTTCGGCTATCTCCTCCGGCTTGCCCTTGCGTCCCACAGGTTCGAATCCGTCGATCCGATCGGCGAGCCGCGGCACCTGCGCGATCATGTCCGCGACCAGCGGAGTATCGATCACTCCCGGACATACGTCGTTGATGCGGATGCCCGCGCGGGCGTATTCGATAGCAGCATTCTTGGTCAATCCAACTACACCGTGCTTCGCCGCAGTGTACGCCGGCATCGAGGGCGACGCGATCAAT
>DASPQU010000251.1:0-25695 GCA_035624805.1 Binataceae bacterium (SeqCode)
CATTGCGCGCTCCATTACCACACGACTGGCTCACTCGTCACGCCGGATGAGATTTTGACGAGGCACAGGTGAAGTGCGGCAACCCAGTGTACGAATCCAGCGTAGTCGCCGCGGATTCGGTACGTGTTATAGGGCGCGTAATCTGGAGCGGCCGACGACTCTAGTCGCCGATTTGCTCCGTTCGGCATTCACTCGTCGATGCGCCGCGCGGCGAAGCGCAATCGGACATAGTCGACGACCCACACGCCGTCGGGACCGCACAGCTTCTCACGGAGTTCGTCGCGCACTTCAAACAGAAACACCCGACGCTCTCCAGGAGCAACGGCAGCGCTGAAGCTTTCTGCAAATGTTTCGAGCCACCCGATCACATCGCCGGGCAGCGGTGTCGGTCGAGGAATCAGCGCGATATATTCAACTGCGAATTTACCTCTGACAAGCCGCGCCGAGTAATCTTCCACCGTCGGGAAGTACCATGGATTATGGGCCTCGCCGTCGATACCACGGCGCGCCATTGCCGCCATCAATGCGGATTTGATTTTCGCGACGCATCCGAATCCTCCCATCTCGCCCACGAAACGGCCGCTAGGTCGCAGCGCACGCCACACACCCGCGATCACAGGGTCAGCCCGTTTCATCCAGTGAAGAGCGGCATTGCTGAACACGGCGTTGAATTCGCCGTCAAAGTTCAACGCCTCGGCGTCGCCCACGCGGGCATCGAGGCCAAGCTTGCGCGCCCCGGCGATTTGCTCGGAACTCGCGTCAATTCCCACAACTTCGCATCCCGCATCCACCAGTTTTCGCGTGAGCACGCCGTCGCCGCATCCGAGATCGAGGATTCTTTCGCCCTGGCGCGGGTCCAGCAGGCCGAGAACCGGTGCTCCGAGATCGGAAACAAACCTCGCGTTACGCGCGTACCTTTCGGGATCCCATGATTGTGCGTGCGTCACCGTCATATCGCCTCTCCCGGTTGTAATTTTATTAACTGTGGTTAATAATCTACAGGGTGCAATATAATATCGCAAGCCTCGAAGTGATGACCGCGATCGAACGCCTGGGCGTGCTCACGGGACTTTACGAACGTCGTCGCGAAGCGCTGGCGCGCGAAGCGGGCCTGACGGTCGAACAATGGAGCGTGCTTGAGGAAATCGAAACCGAGCACTTCATGCCGTCGATGTTTGCGCGCCGGCGTTCGAGTTCCGCAGCGGCGGTTTCGAAAATCCTGCGACAGCTTCTCGACGCCGGGTTGATTGCGGTCGCAATCGGAACGGGTGATCGCAGGTGTCGCGCGTATTCGACAACGGCCAAAGGTAGCGAAAAGCTGTCCAGGGTGCGCGCCGAGCGCCGGCGAGCGATCAACGCGATATGGAGAGGATTCCCGGCGCAGCAATTACGGACGTTTTCCCGCTTCGCGGCGGCTCTTTCGCGGCGAATCGAAGACTATGAAATTTCGGCCCGGGTCCGTCGCAAAGTCAGCCGCGTCGATTCAGGAATCCGAAGACCACAAACGTGACTCCCAGAAATATCAGTGGCAGTATCGCGTTGGGCTTCGCATCGGCGACCGTCGCCAAAATACCGGCAACGAAGATGAACCCGCATCCCGCACTGATAAAGATAAGCGACTTTTCCATAGTCGTCTTGTCACCGCCCCGCGACCCGCACCGATGGCCCTCCGCGCTCCATAGTACCGACTCGCGGTTGGATAATCCATATCAAAAAGTCACTGGAGATTATCTCTTCAAGCGAGCATTCGATGAGTATTCTCCGTAAGGCAGGCGGTTTCGAGCCCGTACGGACATGCGTCAGCACACGCACGCGAACTGCATTCGAGACAGGCGGAGGCGTTCACCGACAACAGTGTATATTCCCGCACTGCAAGATCGCGATCTTTATAATCCAGTGCATACATTCGAGAACGAAGCACTTCACCGATCGGTACGCCGGCCGGACATGAACTCTCGCATATCCCGCACCCGATACGGCAGTAGCTGTCTGAATTCGCAACCGCGTAGCGCTTGAGAAGGTCAGCATCGTCTTCAAGCAGCGCCGTAGCCCCCGACGCTCCCACGTATTCATCGACCATCGCGGCGCTGGTCATCGTCACGATCAGCGCATTCACATTCGGATTGGAGAGCACCCATCGAAAGGCGGCTTGCGGAAACGTGGCGCCGTTTTTCTGATAAGGACGCATGTCGTTGATACGTCCGCCCATCAGGGTCTTCATCGCAATCACGCCTACGCCCTTGTCGTGGGCCTTGGCGAGGATACGCGGCAACTCGGGCTGTAGCGCAACGAAATCGAAGCTGCGCAGGAAACGCTGATAGAAGCGCGGATCCTGCCCAAAGTTGTACGCGCACAGAATCACGTCGAACTTGCCGGAATCGATCGCGTAGTCCAGCGACTCGTGCAATCGTCCCGCGTGACCTGACACTCCCGTGAACCGGATTTTCCCCTGCTGCTTCGCGCGATCGGCAAACTCATGCCATTCAGGATTTTTGAGCCGTTCGACATCGTTGCAGGCATGCTGGAAATACACGTCGACGTGATCCGTGCCGAGGCGGCGCAGGCTGCCTTCGAGAGCCGCCATGATTGACTCTCGTTTCGAATCGGGCGTCGTGATCATTTTGGAAGTGAGAAAAACCTTGTCGCGCCTGCCGACGAGCGCCTTTCCCAGGACGATTTCCGAATCGCCGCCGGTGTAGCTCTCCGCGCTGTCGAAGTAGTTGACGCCGCAATCGAACGCGTGCCGGACGATATCCTCGTCGCCCAATCGCAGCCTACTCGCTCCGAACGAGATGTCGGAAATTCTGAGGCCCGTGCGCCCCAGCGTGCGATAATTTGCGATCCTCGTGGGACGAAGATCGATCGATGCCGTCGCGGCAAGAGGCGAGAAAATCCCCGCGCCCAGCGAAGCTGCCGCGGCGTTTTTCACGAAATCACGGCGACCTACAATCCGTCGCGTCCAATCGAGGGCCATCGGCGAACTCCTTATCGGCAGGTTTAGTGAATTTTACTAGAGCGCCTTGCCGCCGACAATTTGACGATTACGGGCGCGGGATGCTTTGCTGAGTCCGAATTCAACTCGACGGGAATCACCGATGGGCAAGTATTTTGACGAGTTCAAAGTCGGCGAGACGTTTCAACATCAGCCGGGACGCACCGTAACCGAAACCGACAATCTGCTCTTCACCACGCTGACGATGAATCCGCAGCCGCTACATCTTGATGCGGAATTCGCCTCGAAGCGCGAGTTCGGACAGCGCCTCGTAAACAGCATTTTCACGCTGGGGCTCATCGTTGGACTGTCGGTCGGCGACACGACGCTTGGCACGACGGTGGGAAATCTCGGCTTCGAGAAAGTCGAATTTCCCAAACCAGTGTTCATCGGCGATACTCTTTATGCGGAGACCGAGGTGGCGGAGTTGCGCCCGTCAAAATCGCGGCCCGAATGGGGCATCGTGATCTTCGAGCATCGTGCAAAAAACCAGCGCGGCGAGTACGTGATGAAATGTCGGCGCGCGGCGATGATGCTGCGCAAGCCGGCGGGTTCGTGAACCATGCCGGACGGAGGTCTGCATATGTCGTCGCGTCGCGCGATCCACTTCGTTCCGGGCGCTAATGAAAAGCTGCTCGCGAAATCAGTCGAATTCGCCGCCGACACGCTCGTGCTTGATCTTGAAGATTCCGTGACGCCGGAGAACAAGGAGGGCGCACGCAAGACCGTCAACGAATGGCTCAGGAGCGCTGATTTTCGCGGCAAGGAGCGGATGGTGAGGATGAATCCGCTCGATACGCCGTGGGGGGTTCAGGACCTCGAGGTCACGATGGAGGGGCGGCCCGACTCGTACATGGTGCCGAAAGTGCGCACCGCCGACGACCTGCTGCGCGTTGACAAAATCATCAGCGAGATTGAGCGGCGTTACGGGCATCCTGCGGGCGGCGTAAAGTTGCTGGTAATCGCGACTGAAACGCCGCAGGGTTTGCTCAATATACGGGATTTCGGCGGATGCCCGCGGGTTGATTCGATGTCGTGGGGCGCGGAGGATCTCTCGGCTGCGATCGGCGCGCGGCGAAATCGCGACGAGCGCGGCGAATTCCTCGAAGTGTTCCGTTATGCGCGCGTCATGACGCTGCTCGCCGCGACCGCATCCTCGGTGCAGCCGATCGATACCGCTTACGTGAACCTTCGCGACATGGATGGATTTCGCCGCGACTGCATCGAGGGCGCATGGATGGGATTCACCGGGAAGATTACGATTCATCCCGCGCAGATCGATATCGTCAACGAGGTATTCTCGCCGTCGGAGCAGGAGTTGGCGGACGCCCGGGAATTGCTTGCCGCGTTCGAGGAAAATCAGAAAGCCGGCAGGATGACCTTCAGCTTCAAGGGCGAGATGGTCGACGTCCCTCATCTGAATCGCGCCCGAACCATCATCGAGCGTGCGCGGCGCCCGTCGGGCCGCCGACAAAAATCAACTTCTGAAAGTGGAGAGGGCGCGACGTGAACTACGCTGAGAAATTTCTGATCCCACCGGGCAGGAAAGTTCGTCTCGCGCACATCAATCCGAGTTTCACCGGCAGACACGAAGACAAGACCTCGGCGCAGGGAGAGGTCCTTCATTACACAGAGAAGATGCGGGCGCTGCAGTACCAGATGTACGCCGAGAATCGCCGCTCGCTGCTGATTATCCTGCAGGCGATGGACGCGGGCGGGAAGGACGGGACCATTCGCCACGTGCTCGGCGCGATGAATCCTATGGGATGTCGCGTTCAATCTTTCAAGGTTCCCTCGGCGGAGGAAGCCTCGCACGAGTATCTATGGCGGGTGCATCGCGCGGCGCCGGCCCTCGGGCAAGTGGTTATTTTCAACCGCTCGCACTACGAAGACGTGCTGGTTACTCGCGTTCACGGCTCGCTCAAGCGCGCCGATTGTGTGAAGCGATTCAAGGAAATCAATGAATTTGAGCAATACCTAATTGATAATCATGTGCATATTCTCAAATTCTTTCTGCATATCAGCAAGGACGAGCAGCTCAACCGGTTCAAGGACCGGCTGGACGATCCAACGCATCACTGGAAGATAAGCGAGAACGACTACGCGGAACGCGAATACTGGAATGACTATATGCACGTCTACGAAGACCTGCTGCATCATTGCAGCACCAGGGCGGCGCCGTGGTTCGTGATCCCGTCGAATCACAAGTGGTTTCGCGATCTCGCGGTATCTCAGATCGTGGTGCACACCCTCGACTCGTTCAACATGAAGTTCCCCGAAACGAAGGTCGACATCGACGACATCCGTCGCAAGTACCATCGCGCCCTCCGCGAGGAGAAGGGCATTGCGCACGCGTGATTCGCGCCGGCCCTATGGCGGCGACGAGCGGTTTCCTTTAACATCACACGAGCGCCAGTTCGCGAAGGCCCGATGCCTGACACCACCAGCGATCTCGCCCATAACGCACTCGGATTCGTGATGGCGCTCGCGATCGGCTTTTTGGTCGGTCGCACCCGCGAGCCCACGGCGACGCAGCCTCCGCGCCCCGGCGTCCGCGACTTCCTTATTATCTCCCTTCTCGGCGCCATCGCTGGATACGCGGGTAACGCTCCCGTGTTCGTCTCGTTGTTCGTCGCCACCTCGGCGATGCTTCTCCTGATGCGAGCGCATCATCCCGAGCGCAGCGGAATCACGACCGAGCTGGCCGCCCTGGCGACTTTTGTCGTCGCAAGCCTTTGTGTCGGCGAGCAGCGACAGCTAGGCGCGGCGCTGGGAATAGTGCTGGCGACGATCGTGGCGCGGCGCACGGAGTTGCGGCGCTTCGTTCGCGAGGGAATCTCGGACGACGAATATATCGACACGTTGAGTTTCCTCGGACTGATCTTCGTCATCTATCCGTTGCTGCCCAAGGGCGGATTCGGTCCGTTCGGATTTTTCGAACCGCGGCGAATCTGGATGTTCGTGATATTGGTGTCCGGCGTTTCGTACGTCGGATATTTCCTGACCAAGTTCAGCACGCCCCAGCGTGGAGCGATTTTGACCGCGATCGTCGGTGCGCTCGCGTCGACAACAGCCTACACAACCGGGCTCGCACGCGCGGTCAGAGAATCTCCGGAATCCGCGCTGGAATCGACACGCGTCGGGCTGGTCGGAAATTCGATCATGTTTCCGCGCATGCTGGTGATCGTCGGATTGGTCACCCCTGCGCTCGCTGCCGGCGCTGCGCCTGCATTCGCCGCGATGGCGCTGGCAGGTTTTATCGCCGCGGTACTGCTCGGCAGATCGGTTCGATCGAGCGACGCTTCGGTACCGGTCAGCACGTTCCGCAACCCGTTTTCGTTATGGCCTGCGCTGGAGTTCGGCTTTGTATTCACGATCGTGCTGCTTCTGACGCAGATCGGAAAGCACTACCTGGGAGACAAGGGGCAGCTCGTCGTCGCTGCGATGAGCGGCGTCGTCGATGTCGATGCGATCTCGATCGCGTTGGCGCAGTTTGTCGGACAGGGCTCGACTTCGATCGCCACCGCGGTTGAAGGAATGATCCTGGCTGCTGCAACCAATGCGGCATTCAAGTCCGCGGTGGTAACTACCAGTGGACAGTCGGCATTCTACTCCCGGATGATGATCGGGTTCGTCGCAATGTTCGCGGCGGGCGCGGCCGTGCTATTTCTCGCAAATCCGGAACAATTCGCCAGACTCGTACAATAGCCTCCTACAGAGCGCCCACCACGTCGTTGGAAACGGTGTCCCAGGCGCTGCGCTCGGCGTCGTAGGGCGCATCCTGGGCGCCGGCTTCGGATCCGAAAATCATGGTCGCGCGGCGCACCTCGGCGTATCCGGGCCAGTCTCCGATACTCTCATTGCTTGGATTTCCGGAGCGCGCAAATGCAATCCACGCGTTCTGCATCTGATGCTCGAGTTTTTCGACCGCCGGCCCTGCGCCGGAAAACTGCGCCATCCCCGGAAGCTGATTCGTGCCGAAGACGAATCCGAGTTCGAGCGCGTGACACGATCCGAGAATTCCTCCCATCGCGGGCGAGCGCCAGGTGAACATGTAGCTGTAGGTGCGCGATTCGCGCGCGCCATGCGTTTCTGCCAGGCGCACGCCGGGCATCCGGAACACGCGATCGCTTTCGATTGCGGAAAACAACTCGGCCGGCGACGTCGATGCTCGACGCGAGGCGCGCGCCGCTTCATAGGCGCCGACCATTTTCTCGGATTGTCCGTCCAACCGGCGCGAGAGCCGCGCGACGAGACCGGCGCGATCGAGCTTGCCGAGATTTGGATCCATGACTGCGAAGAGCTTCCATTCCTCGAGCGTCGAGCCGACCATCACCGCCACGCCGGCGGCAGAGCCCTCCCCGACCATGTCGATCGGTTTGCGTGGCAGCACGACGCCGTCCGCCACCGGATGATACGCCATCCCGAGTTCGGGATCGGGCGTTATGCCGTCGGCAAGCAGCGCGCCTTTGAGCAATTGCGCGGGCGTCAGCGCATAGAGCGAATCGACGTTCGATGCAGACGCGCCGAGGCGCGCGATGACACGCTCGGCGACGCGATTTGCACGCGCCACCGATGACGCCGTATGGCACGCGCCGCTTTGCGGGATCGCCTTGTGAAACAGTCCGCGTGCGGCAGGCATCCCAAGCAGAGTGCCGACGCTCATTCCGCCGGCGGATTCTCCGAAAATCAGCACGTTCTCGGGATCGCCGCCGAAGTTCTCGATATTGTCGCGGACCCACGTGAGCGCCGCGATTTGATCGAGGATACCCTCGTTGCCGGTCGACGGGATTTTCCCTCCGGTCACGTCGGCAAGGCGCAGGAAGCCCAACGCGCCGAGACGATAATTGATTGTCACGACAACCACGTCGCCGCGGCGTGCCAGCGACGAACCGTCGTAAATCGCCTGCGAGCCGGAGCCTATCGTAAACGCGCCACCGTGAATCCAGACCATCACCGGGCGGCGCGCGCGATCGGTGGCCGGGGTCCAGACGTTCAGGGAGAGACAATCTTCCGATTGCTCCTGCTGGATCATCATCGCGGCAAGCGCGGAGAGCATCACCGGATTTTGCGGCGCGGCATATCCGAACTTGTTCGCATCGCGCGTCCCGCTCCACGACGCAGGCGCTTGCGGCGCCGTCCATCGACGAGCGCCGGTAGGTGCAGCGGCAAACGGAATTCCTCTGAAAACGTGAAGCCCGTTCAGCTCTTCGCCCTGCACTTTTCCATTGCGCGTGGTGACGATTGTGCTCATTCTTCTCTCTCCCCGGCCCGAATCGCAGTGTTCATTAAGATGTAACATCACGTTCGTAAACGGGGAAAGCCCGGCGACCGGTTTCGAATCGAAAAAAGAAACCCGGGGGGGGGACTCGATACGACGCGGAACACCTCGGCCATCCGACTGGCGCCGTTAATCCGACCGCCGTTCTTTTATGGTCGACCGTGCGATTGTGGCGAGGCGGCGCACGCTGTCTTCGATTTGAAGCGGCGGCGTCGCTGCGAAGCCGAGGATGAGTGCGCTGCGCGCGGGTTTGGTCATGTAATACGAGGACAGCGGAGTGACGCCGATTCCGGCGTCGGCTGCGCGGCGCGACACCTCGATATCGTTTGTCCCATCCGGCAGCCATCCGACGCAGTGCATCCCCGATTCGCCCGGATCAACATCGACCAGCCCTTTCAGATGCCGCTGGGCGGCATCGATCAGCGCACGGCGCCGCTCGCCGTATGCAATACGCATCCGGCGAACGTGACGAGCGAAATGTCCCTCGCGGATGAAATCCGCCAGCGCAGCCTGCTCGATCGTCGGCGCATGTCGATCGGTGAGCGCAATCGCGGCTGCGAATCCCGCCGCGAGATGCTCCGGCGCGACCATAAATCCAAGCCGCAGCGCGGGAAACATCACCTTGCTGAACGTACCGATGTAAATGACGCGCCCTGCCGTATCCAGGCCTTGGAGCGCGGGCAGCGGACGCCCGACGTAGCGATACTCGCTGTCGTAATCGTCCTCGAAAATCCACGCGCGCCATCGATTCGCCCACTTGAGAAGCGCCATCCGGCGAGCGACGCTCATCGTCGCTCCGAGCGGGAACTGGTGCGACGGCGTCACATATGCGCCGCGCGCGGCCGGAGCGTCATCGATCCTGATTCCGTGCTCGTCGATTCCGATCGGATACAGTTGTGCACCCGATGCGACCATCGCCGCACACGCTCCGCGATACCCGGGATCTTCGACGATCACACGCGCCCCCGGATCGAAGAGCATCCGCGCCGCGAGATCGAGCGCCTGCTGCGAGCCCGATACGACGATTACCTGCTCGGTGGTAGCGCGCACCGCACGCACCTCTCCGAGATAGTCTGCGATCGCTTCGCGAAGCGGACGGTAGCCCGCAGGGTCTCCATACCCCATCAGGCGGGTTGACGAAGCAGAGATTTTGTCCGCGACCATCCTGCGCCACAGTCCGGCAGGAAAGAGGTCGAATGCCGGCATGCTGTGCCGAAGCGCCATCGGAGGACCGCCTGTCGGCGCAACCGAGGTCGTCGTGCGCGCGAGCAATTTTCCGCGGCGTGAAAACCCTGCGGTCGAGGACAGGCGCAATCGCGAAGCAGGCTCGATATGTTTTGCGAGACGAAAATCGTCGGGCAGCGACGAACTCACGCGAGTGCCTGAACCGACGCGGCTTTCGACGTAGCCCTCTGCGGCGAGCCGATCGAACGCGACGCTTGCCGTTATCCGGGCGATTCGGAATTCGGCGGCAAGATGGCGCGTCGAAGGGAGGCGCGAGCCCGGCCTGAGACGCCCGTCGAGAATTGCGCGTGCGATTCCAAAGTAGAGCTGATCGGCGAGAGCGCGGTCGGCGGAGCGATCGAGCCGGACTGCGGAGAGATTGAATTGCGCGGTCTGTTTCGCCATGAACCTTAATGGCCCTATGAATTTCTTGAAAATGGCAGCTTGTTGCGATGCCATTAAACAGCTACAAAATGCGCATCGCGGACGCAAGCATCGCGAGCATCGACGCAATCGGAGGTCGTAGACGAGATGAGAGACGGGAGGGCGGCGACAGCTCCCAGCCAACGGGTTGCGCTTGGACGACACGCCGAGCGTGGTCAATACGATTTCGAGACCATCGCCGCGATTCTCGACGAGGCGCTCGTATGCCACGTCGGATTCGTAGTCGACGGGCAGCCATATGTGATTCCGACCACATACGCGCGTATCGGTCACGACCTCTATCTCCATGGCTCTCCGGTCGCGCGATGGATTCGTGTGCTCGGCAGCCGGGCGCCGCTGTGCGTTACCGTGACTCTGCTCGACGGCCTTGTGCTCGCGCGCTCAGCGTTTCGCCACTCGATGAACTATCGCTCGGTGGTCGTGCTCGGGCGCGCAACGCAAGTTGACGATCCGCAGGAAAAGATGGGCGCGTTCGAGGCGCTGGTCGAGCACGTCGCACCCGGGCGATGGAACGACGGCATCCGCCATCCAAGCGACGCTGAAATTCGCGCAACGATGGTGCTCAGGATTCCGCTCGACGAGGCATCGGCGAAGATGCGCAAGGGACCGCCGCTTGATGCGGAGGGCGACCTCGCGCGCGAGGTATGGGCGGGCCATCTGCCGATGCGTTGGGTCGCAGGCGATCCGATCGCCGATCCTGCGCTTGCGCCGTCGTTCGAGATCCCAGGCTATGTCGCGGAGTACACTCGCGCTGCGAAATAATCGTCGGGCGGCGAATTGGCGATCGCTCCTGGTCTTTATCCTCTCCCTGACTCTGGTTTCCCCTCTCCCTGACTAGGGAGAGGGTAGGGTGAGGGTACGCAACCGTTTGCGCACAAAACGGATGCTTTTCGCACCCCTCATTCTCTGCAAGAATCGCCGTCCGCGCGGATCCGGATGAGCGCGCGAGGGGAGGCGCCAATGAAAGCGTCGTTTTCACAATCCAGGATTCTCGCGGTTCTACTGTCGGTCGCGCTCGCGGGATGCGCGAGCGCAAAGGTCACGCCCGAAACCGTCGCTGCTACGCCCGTCAAACCGGCGCGTCCGGATCGCGTCGTCGTTTACGATTTTGCGGTGAACTCCGGCGAGGTTTCGCCGAATCAGGGCCTCCTTGAAAAGGCCTATCGCGACATGGCGGAAAATGCCGAGCAGCAGCAGGCGAAGCAACTGCAAATGGCCCATGATGTCGCACGCGATTTGTCCGACGCGCTTGTCGAAAAACTTGCGGCTCTCGGTTTCGCTGCAGGCGAGATACCGCGTGGTACGCCGCCTCCGGATGGTGCGCTCGTGTTCGACGGCAGTTTCGTCAACATCAGTCAGGGCAATCAGCTTCGCCGACTGGTGATCGGATTCGGCGCTGGCGCGTCGACGATCGATACGCAGGTGAACATCTATATGATGCAGGGTGGAAATCCGCAGAGTCTCCGCAGCTTCACCACGCACGCCGACAGCGGAAAGATGCCCGGCGCCGCGGTCACGATGGGCGCCGGCGCGGCTGCTCAGGGCGGAGCGACGGTCGCGGCGGGAGCGGCGACGGCAGGATTGGCGGGGGTGAAGACCTATCGGTCGTCGATGGGTTCTCTGGCGGATATGACGGCCAAGCAAATCGCGGCCTACTTCTCCCAGTACGCCGCCGATCAGGGATGGATCAGCCGCGATCAGGTGATGCAGGCAAGCGTCAGCACCCCCAAATAACCGCCCTCTTCCCTCGTGAGCCCCTGACTCGCGCAGGCAACGGAGTCTAGACCGCCTGCAACCTCTCGCGTTCGCGGATTCGGTTGCCCAGTTCGATATGCACGACGGTGGGAACGTGCCTGCGCGCTTCGGCCTCTTCCATGTGAGCGAACGTCGCGATAATCACGACGTCGCCCGGCGAGCCTTTGAGCGCGGCGGCGCCGTTCAGGCAAACCTCGCCCGAACCTCGCGGCGCATTGATCGCGTAGGTCTGAAGACGCTCACCGTTCGTAACGTTCCAGACGTGCACCTGTTCAAATTCGAGGATTCCAGCCGCGTCGAGCAGTTCGCGATCGATAGCGACCGAGCCTTCGTAATCGGGTTCGCATCCGGTGAGGACCGCCCGATGAATCTTCGCCCTGAGCATAACTCGCGTTGACAAATTGATAATCTCCGAAACAGACGAACAAAACTTGGGCTTCGATGGACCGGCTATGTGGGACACGAGAGCACGACGTTGTCGATTAGCCGCGTAGCTCCGACGCGCGTCGCGATCGCGAGCACTATCGGACGCTCGGGCGAAGCGGGCGCATCGAGGGTCTCTGCGTCCACGGCTTCGACATATTCGATTGCAACCGTGGGAGTCACCGCGAGCACTCGCATCGCCGCCGCGACGAGATCGCCCGGGGCGCGAACGCCGCTCTCGTACGCCTTGCGCGCTGCCACGAGTGCGCGGTTGAGCGCGAGTGCGTCGGCACGCTCCGCAGGACTGAGATAGGCGTTACGCGACGACATCGCCAGTCCGTCGGCTTCGCGAACGATCGGCATCGGAACGATCTCGACATCCATGTTCAGGTCGCAGACCATCCGCTGAATCGCACGTAGTTGCTGAAAATCCTTCTCGCCGAAAAACGCCAGATGCGGCTTCACGATATTGAACAGCTTGGCCACCACTGTCGTCACACCGCGGAAATGACCGGGCCGGCTCTTGCCGCATAGCCCACGCGTCAAGTCTGTCACCTCAATCCAGGTCTGCGCGTCGGGCCGATACATCTCCGAAGCCGTCGGTGCGAACAGCACATCGACGGGAACCGTTTCCATCATCGCGCAGTCGCGCGCGAGATCGCGCGGATATCGCGAAAAATCCTCGCGCGGGCCAAACTGCGTCGGATTCACGAAAATCGACGCGACGACGACATCGCTGCGACGGCGCGCCTCGCGCATCAGGCTGATGTGCCCCTCGTGCAGGAATCCCATCGTGGGGACAAACCCTATCCGTTCGCCGCGTCCTCGGATGTCGTCCGCAAGACGATTCATCGCGCTGACCGTCTCAATCGTTTTCATTGTCGGCCTTCCTGTATTCCGTAGCTGTGCTCAGGACCGGGAAAGGCGCGCTCTCTGACCTCGCGGACGTATGCGGTCGCGGCGGCGGTCGTTTGCTCCCATAGATTCACGTAGCACTTCGCAAAGCGGGGGATGAAATCGGGAGTGAGTCCGAGCATGTCGTGCATCACGAGAACCTGGCCGTCGCATCCGACGCCTGCGCCGATTCCGATCGTCGGGATCGAAACCGCGCGCGTGATTTCCGAGGCAAGCGGCGCGGGCATCCCTTCGAGCACGATCGCGAACGCGCCCGCCTCCTCGAGTGCTCGCGCATCTTCGAGGATTCGCTCGCGGCATCCGGGGCCGCGACCGCTCCGACGGCCTTGAACGCGATGGCCACCCATGCGATGAATCGACTGCGGCGTCAGGCCGAGATGGCCCATCACCGGGATATCCACGCGCACCAGCCGCTCAACGGTTGATGCGATCGTAGTCCCGCCTTCGAGCTTCACCGCCTCTGCGCCGCCTTCCTTCAGCATCCGCCCCGCGTTGCGCAGCGCATCTTCGGCGCTCACCTGGTAGGACAGAAACGGCATGTCGGCGATAAGTAGGGCGCGCTTGCGACCGCGCGCGACAATCCGCGTGTGATAGAGAATTTCGTCAACCGTGACGGGCAGAGTGCTGTCCTGCCCCTGTACGACCATCGCGAGACTGTCGCCTACTAAAATCGCGTCGATACCGGCGTCGTCGAAAATTCGCGCGAACGCGGCGTCATACGCGGTCAGCATCGTGATGGGCCGCCCCGCCGCCTTCATGCGGGCGAAATCGGTCACGCGTATTTTTTTGTTTTCCATCGTCGCTCCTGAACACAATCGGGCGTATGCGCAACCCTGGAGCGAGCCGACTCGTATCAACGAGCGCTCAAGTCTCTGGGTCCCAGTCCGCACTGCGGATCCGGGCGCGAGCCCAAGCTTCGTATTTCGACGCGCCGCACTCTCTTAACGCTTCGGCGCCGAGCTCTTCATTCGCGATCTCGCCCGGAAAGGTCCTCGACGGATCGTTTTGTTGCCTGTTTAGCAGATATCGGGGACTTAACGAAATATCCTGATTCACTTCGCCACTGTGGTGGTCGCCTGAGGCATCGTGACCGGAAGTTGCGTCCGGACGCCGTTGCGCACGACGCTCAGATAGACGATCTGGCCGGGCTGCGCCGTGCGCATCCGCTCCTCGAAATCCAGAAAATTCGTAACGCGCGAGCCGTCCACTCCGATTATCATGTCATACGATTCGCCGACCTGCGCGTAATCGAGAATCGGCAGCACCATGATCGCGGGCGGAAAGATCATCGCGGCCGCGATCGCCGCGCCGGACAGTACGTTGTGCGTCGTTCGCTTCAATGGCTTCAGACCGGCCTGCTCGGCAGGGCTCCCGCTGAATACCTGCATCACGAGGAGGCCGTCGGCTTCCTCGCCGCTCTTGAGCTTGCGATGCGTCTCGCGAACCTCAACGCCAATCGACGAGGTCTCGTCACCTTCCGCCATGAACTCGCGCAAGGTTCCGACTTTCGGATCCTGTTCCGGATTCTGCGACTGCTCGTATTTCGCGATCTCGCTTTGCGGCTGCTGACCGTTTGCGGATGCGGGCGGTGGAATCGGCTGCGTTTCAGGATTGGGCGCGACCGCTGAGTTGTCAGGCGCAACTGCCTGCGGAATCTCCTGAGTCGATGGCGCGGTTCCGCTGATGATCACACCGGAATTCGGAAGCGCGGGCGCGGTGGGGCTCTTGATATCGGGGCGAGTTGGAGCGCCGGACGATGAGACGTCCGAATCGGGCGCGGGCTCAGGCGATGCATGCGCTTCGGCGCTCGGAGCGCTCGCCGGCGTCGGCGCGGACTCGAATGTCGACGGCGAAGCGGCAGCCGAAACCGGTGACGATGTCGACGCGGCAACGGACGACGATGCCGCCATCGGCGACGAATCGGAGCCGTGCGCGGCTGCCGGCGACGCCGCCGCTATCGGGCTCGGACCGGAGTTTGCCGCTGCCGGCGTCGAGGGCGTCTCTGCGATTGCCGCTGCTGCTGGCGGCGCAGCCGCGCTCGGATTGGTTTCCGGCGCAAGAGGTGCGCCAGGCGCACCGCCATAGGGCATAACTCCCGCGCGTTCGGCGTCGCCGCCTGTGATCGGTGGGTTATCGGTTTGCGCGCGAGCGACCGACAGCGACGCGATCGCAACCAGGACTATCGCCATTACCGCTGTCGCGGTTGCCTTCACGTCCTACCCTGCTAGGCCAGACTCCAAAGGTTATCATGCTGTTTTACGCGACGCTCGCGATGAAGTTTTTTCAGATGCGAGCGGACGGAACTGGCGGCGGCCGGATGCAGATACTCGGGGACGTCGAAATAGATCTTCTTGACGATCGTCATCACTTCCAGCGGCGAGGAACTTTCGAGCGTCTTGAGGACCTGGGTCTCCCGCAGCTCGCGATGGGCGATGTATTCGCGGATTTTCGCGCCCGCATTGTGGATCGTCGGCCCGTGCGCGGGATAGATGGTCTCGGCTCCGATCGCGAGCAGACGATGCAGCGAATTCATGTAATCGCCAAGATCGCCGGTGTCGTCAGGAATCACGGTCGTGCCCGCCCCAAGAACCACGTCGCCGGTAAAAAGAGCCTTCTCTTCCTCGAGGTAATAGCAGAGATGATCGGGCGCGTGACCGGGAGTATGGATCGCGCGAAGCGTGGCGCCCTCGGTTTTGATGACCGCGCCGTCCTCGATCGCGATGAGCGGCTCACCGGCCGGGTTGTCGTGAGAGAGCCACGGTTTCTTCATCACTTCAACGCGGGGAAAGCGCGCGCGCACCTGCTTGACACCGCCTATATGATCGACATGCGCGTGAGTCAGCACGATTCGATCGAGACCGTCCGCAGCGCACAACTCGCGCATCGCCTTGTCGAGCAGCTCAGCCCAGATCGGAATCCCCTGACCCGTATCGAGCAGAATTGGCCGACGGCCGGTGCCGACAAGATAGGTATTGGTGCCTGGTCCGGTGAATGCCGACGGGTTATGACCCAAAACCGTCGCGACACGCTCGGAGAGCCTGGCGTAGTCGGGCAGCTTCATTCCGATCATTGAATCGGTGACGATCCGCGCGGGCGACTGTTCCATCGCTTCTCCACTTTTGCGTTTAACGGCGGTTGCGCTCGTAAATCAGGCGCAGCCCCTTAAGTGTCAGATATTCGTCAACTTCTTCAATCGTCTCCGATTCGGGCGCAATCAGGCTGGCGAGACCGCCAGTTGCGATCACGTGAGCAGGCTCACCCCGCTCACGGCGAATCCGGTTGACGAGTCCGTCCACCAGCGCAGTATAGCCGAAAATCATCCCAGACTGGATCGAAGAAACGGTGGTGCGCCCGACCGCCTCGCGAGGCCGCGCAAGTTCGACGCGATGGAGCTTGGCTGCGTTCTCGATCAGCGCGTCCATTGAGACCAGGAGTCCGGGCGCGATCGCGCCGCCCGCGTACTCGCCCCGCCCGGTCACATAATCGAACGTCGTGGCAGTTCCAAAATCGACCACGATACAGGCGGTTGCGTACTTGTCGTACGCAGCGACTGCGTCCACGATCCTATCCGCGCCGACTTCTTTCGGATTCTCGTACAGAATGGGCATCCCGGTTTTGATTCCCGGGCCAACCATTAGCGGGACAGCCTGAAAATACTGCTCAACGATCTGCTCGATAACCTGGTTGAGGCCGGGGACGACGCATGCGACCGCAACGCCCTCGGGCCGCAACGGAGGCTTTAATCCCGCAATGTGAAAGAGAGTGTCAAAAATCGCGGCATGCTCATCTGCCGTGCGATCGGGATCGGTGGAGATTCTCCAGTGGCGGAGCAATTGATCGCCGGAATAAATGCCGAGGACGATATGGGTGTTGCCGCAATCAATAGTGACCAGCATCGAAAGTGTTCCAAGCCTTTGAAGAGATATAGGTATAGAGCGAAGCGGATGCCAGTGGGGGACTGCTTTACCAGCGCCCCGCCCTGATCAAAGCTCGCAGACCGGCCGGACCCGGCATCCGGCGCGGGAAGCCGAGCGGACCGAGGTATCGGATTGGAGCCGACGCGATCGGATACCCGTACGCCGGACCCGGCAGCACGATCGGCGCCGAGAGAGGACGCGCCGGCACAAGAACAGGTACTGCAATGTAAACACGGGCCGCAGCCAGAGCTTCCTGCTGCTGATAATCGTCGGCATTTCCGTAATCGCCGGGATCATCCGGCGAATCAGCAGGGGGAATCGAAGCGGTCTGGACAGGAGGATTCACATTTATGGTCCCAACCGGATCGTTCGTGCCGGTTCCTTCGCCGGCTGTGGGAATCGTCGAGTAGGCGTTGTCGGCCGTTCCGCCGATTCGAGTCTCGTCGCAATGCGCGCCGCCGGAATCGACGGCGCACTGCTGCGGAATCTCGAGCACAGGTTCGCTGTCATCCAAGCCCACGGTCGGATCGATTTCAGGAGTTATGATGTCGGACCCACAGCAGGCGGGAGACAAATAGAGAATTCCCACGGCGAGATGCAGGCAGAACCCGAAACGCCGCAATCTGTTCATCAGCGAGCCAATGCTGATGCGCATGTTAAGACGATATCACCAGGCGCGAATCCTGGCCAATGTCACACAACCGTTTTTATTTTTCACTCAGCCCTCCGGACGGCGTCCGGGCGGGTTTTCACGTGATACGGTTGCAGCTAAGATGCGTGCGCCATGGCAAACAAAGTTGCATTGATTACCGGCGCCGGTCGCGGAATCGGCCGCGATATCGCGCTTCGCTTCGCCCGCGAGGGATACGCCTGCGGACTTATCGCGAGGACCAAGTCGCAGCTCGAAGAAACGGCAGAACTGATCCACAAGGCGGGCGGCAAGGCGCTCGTGACACCGACTGACGTGTCCAAGCGCGAGCAGGTGCTCGCGTCTGTCGAGGCCGTCGAGCGCGAGCTTGGACCGATATCTGTGCTCGTCAACAACGCGGGCGCGTATCTGAAGAAGCGCCTCACGGAGATCGCCGAAGACGAATTCGATTTCCAGTTCAAGGTTAACTGCTACGGTCCGTTTTTCTGTACGCAGGCGGTAGTCGGGAAGATGGCGGAAGGTGGAGGCGGAACGATCATTTTCGTCCTCGGTTCCGAAAGCCGCGGGGGCCCCGCGCAGTATTCGGCCTATACGGCGTCAAAAGTTGCGCAGCGTGCGATCGCGGAATCGGTAGCGTATGAGTTCGGCCATCTGGGAGTGCATACCGCGGCACTCGACGTTGACGGCGCGGTGGACAGCCCGCGGGTTCGCGAGGCGATGCCCGACGTCGATCCGAGTTGGTTCGTATCGCCGGAGCAGATTTGCGACGAGCTGATTCATATTGTGAATCAGCCCAAGAGCTCGTGGACGTTCCAGGTTGACCTGCGATCGTACTCGCAATGGCGTCCGCGCGTGGCCCCCAAGAAAAAAGCCTAAGCGCGCGATACCGGACCGATCGCGACGTATATTGTTAGCTCGCGCGATCCTTTACAGTTGATAGTCCGGGTGGCAAGCCGCCCGGAGCCTCGAATCGGTCGGGGCGTGGCGCAGACTGGTAGCGCACACGCTTGGGGTGCGTGTGGTCGCCGGTTCAAATCCGGCCGCCCCGACCAACCAATCCCCGGCAGACTCAAGTGCTCGGGTTCGCGAGATTCAGGGCCTTTGGCGTTGCTGTTCGGAAATTGCGGGGCCCTTTTCCAGGACCCCGCGTGCAGATTCCGAGTTGGGAAGATCGCCGACCTAACGTAGACTTTCCAAGCCTACATTGGTCGGCACGTTCACCCTCATGGGAAACTCACCGTGAATGGCGGCGTCAGGGAAAGCGAGCTCAGATCAAAAGTCTGCGCCGCTCCAACAATCGCCGGAAAGGGCGTAACGACACTGCTGTTGTGGCACACGCCTGGCAAGCTCAGATTAGCGCCGCCGCAAGGAAATGTCTCGACGGACTTGATGGTCAGAATCTGAATCGGCGTCGCCGCGTAGTACAACGTTCCGTTGTTGGTTCCCTGGGGAATGTCATTCGATGGAGCCGGCAATCTCTGGGTCTTCAACTACACGAGCGGGACGATTTCGGAGTTCGTGCCCGGCCAGTTACAGAGTAGCGGCTCTCCGGCGCCGTCGGTCTTTTTAACCGGGCTGCCGCTCTACGCAGGCGAACTTACTTTCGGTCCGGCCTCGATGTAATTACCGGCAACGGCCTGGTCGCCGGATGGCGCCGCTGCTCGCCAAACATGCGCCATCCGGCGATCGCCATCGCGAAAAGAAAAGCGAACGCGGCTACCAGCGACCATCGGCTGCCCGACCAATGCGCTCTCAGCGCCTTGAGGTCCAGTTCGGGTCCGCCCTGCGCGATCGGAGCCTCGACGCGATACACGCTCACGTTGCGAAAAAAAGCCCGACCATTGTTATAGGCCCACAATCCGCCGAGGCGCAGCGTGATGTCGACGTCGGCTCCGGGCGCCGGCACTTTCAGAGAAAATCCGACCCGGCCCCATTGTGTTGTCCCTTTGACCTGTTCGGAAGTTCCTCCCAATTCGGCAATACCGACTGTTGCGCCATAGAAGATCGGGCCCCATCCGACGTTCTCGGTCCGCACGTCAGCCGCGATGTAATACCAACCCGGATCCAGATGGACCGTTTGCACCCATCGCGCATCGTTGCCGTAGGCGCTGGTAATCTCGATCTCAACCTCGCCGGGATTGGACGCGTAGGGCGCAATCCATCGAAGCGACGTCTGATGATCGCTGCTCCACACGATACGCCGCCAGGCGCGGGGCGTATCGGAACTTCCGCGCGAGAAATCGCCATTGACGATCAGATTCTGCTCGGCGCGCGAGACAACCGGCGTGAAGAAAATCTGCAGCGTCACGATCAGAAAGTAGAATGGCAGATGGCGCATCGCCGTCACTGCTGATAGCGCTCGTAGGTCGTCCAGTTCGCGACGCCGGGCCCCTTAAGCCACATCCGTGCATCGTATGCCTCCCGCGAAACGGGGACAGCCATCCATAGCGGGAGAAAATAGAGGAACGCGGCGGCCATCGCCGCGATTGATGCGGCGCTCGCGACTCGTCCTCCGTTTCGCATCGCGATTGCCGCAACCAACGTGGATGCAAGCACGGCGCTCGCCGAAAGCATTAGAGGCGTGGAGTCGACGGCGATGAAAATCGCCGGCGCGAGCGCAGCGAGAATAACGACGCGTTCCCATCGCGCGGCGTCACCGTTCCAACATCGTGCGAGTTCGCATCCAAGCGCGAGATAGGAAAGATAAAGCGCCGGCATGTAGTGATAGGGATACGTGGTGCGCGAGATTGGAAGGAAGATCGCGAGAAACGCTACGTATCCGATCACGACGAATGCGCTCGCCAGCGTAGGACGCTTCAGAATCCTGATTGCGTTAACGACTATCGCGGCAAGTCCGCTCCAACATGCGATCGGATTGGGCGCAAGCCATTCGGTTGCGATCAGCCCATCGGGAAAACTTTCCTGCCAGTAGACGATCGGATGCAGCACTATCGGCCATGTCCACCACGGCGCCGCGCGCACGTCGCGCGCGAACGATCGTTCGCCCGACGTGATTCCGGTCTGAAGCCAGCCAGCGTCGCGAAAGTACTGCCAAATCGAACTCATCCCGCCCCATCTCAGGAATACGAAGTTCGGTACAAAAACCATCAGCCACGCAACCGCCGCGGTCGAGCCGACCAGCACAAAGGCGCCGACGATCACACGCGCTGACGGGCCGGCGGCGATCGGAGCGCAGCCGGACCCTCGAGTCATCAGTTCGTACAGTAGAAAGCCGCCGATCAGGAGCGGCACGGCGACCGGCACGTACAGTTTGCCGGCGAGGCAAAGCCCGATACTGAATCCCAGCATCGCGAGGCTGCGGCGACGTCGCCCGAGGGTTCCGGATTGCACGAATCGAAAAAAGAACAGGTACGAGAGCGCGGCGAACGTAACGTAGGTCATCTCCTGCATCGCGGTTCGCGAATCAACGATGAACTCGCCGTCGCACAGGACCAGCGCCGCAGCGATCCACGCGGCGAGCCGCGAGCCGAACATCCTCAGCGCGAGCAGATACGTAATCGCGACCAGTGCGGTGCCGAGGATCGCATTCGACGCCCGCAAGGCGGCGGGGCTGTCGCCGAAAATCCGCATTCCCAGTGCGATCAACTCCACGGCAAGCGGAGGATGAGAATCGATAAATTGCTCGCCGCGCAGGTACGCGCCGGCTTCGCCGCCAAAGTTCAGTTCGTCGAACACGACGGCGTCGGGATGGCCGAGATTCCAGAAACGAATCGCAGCTGCGACGACGACCAGCAGGGCGATGGCGACAAGATCGGTTCGGCGCCATCGCGAACCCTTCGGAACCGGGTCGGCAAAGTTCGCCGCCGCGCCGCCGCTACGCGACGATTCGTAAGGTTCAGGTTCCATCGCGCGGTACAGAATACCTAAAGGCGCGCGAAGTCACACGATTTCACGATTTGATGCGAATGCTTGAAATGCAGGAAAGCGCCGCACCATAGTGACACATAATAATACAAAAAGTATTGCATTATAGTTGTCTTCTGATTTAACGTCGTAGGCGTCGCCATGCGACCAAATACTTCCAGCCAGGGGAGGGGAACCAATGGCCATCGCTCGCAAATCAGGATTCCGGATACGTAACGCAGGCGCAGTTCTGATATTGGCAGGGTTGCTAATCCTGCCCCCATCGATTGCTCGCGCTCACGGCAACGATTGCCGCGGCGGAGACGACGATGACAAAGACATCGCGGCTCTGGCAGCGCAGGTGGCGGCTTTACAGTCGCAGGTAAACGCGTTGAGCGGTCTTTCCGCCCAAATTGCTTCACTGCAGAGCCAGATCAATGCGCTGTCGACGCTTGCGACCCAGGTTGCAGGTCTCCAAACAACTGTCAACACGCTACAGACGAGCGTCAACGGATTTCAGCAGCAGATCTCCGGTCTGACGAACCTCGCGAGCCTGGGAACATATATCAGCATAAACCCGGGTACGGTTAACGGCGTTTTGGGTCCAAACCTGGTGTTCAGCGGCGTGAACGTGCAAATCGTCAACGGTTCGACTTCAACGACAACTCCAAATGGATTGGGCAATCTTATCATCGGCTACAACGACGATTCCGGGCCCTACCAGAGTACCACAGACGCCAACCGGTCTGGATCGCATAACCTCATCGTCGGCGACGAGCATCGATACACCTCGGCGGGCGGAATCGTGGCCGGTTACGGCAATCAGATCAGTTCGCTTTACGCCAGCGTGACCGGAGGAACCCAGAACGCAGCCCTCGCCTACGCGTCCACTGTGAGCGGCGGAGACAGCAATAGCGCCAAGGGATCGCAGTCCTCGATCAGCGGAGGCCATTTCAATGTGGCCGCGGGTACGCAGGCAAGCGTAAGCGGCGGTGAATCGAACGGTGCCGACGGGGAATACGCTGCAGTGGGCGGGGGAACCGGAAACGACGCCACCACGCAATGGGAATTTCTGCCAGCTCCGTAAGGATTGATTAAGCGCTTGAACAGCGGGCTGTCCGGATTGTGGGCAGCCCGTATTCTTTCCGTTTGAAGCAAACTCAAGCCAATAAAAGCACAGCTTGGCATATCGAACAGGAAGTCGTTTTTCGTGCAATCCACGATAGCGAATGTCCGGAAGTCGCCGGGCGCAAATATTAAATGGAAGCGGGCTCGACGGAAATTGGGAAATCTTCCCAACGCCATGTTAACGTAATTTCCAACAAAAAGTAATACAAGTACAGCGGCGCTCAAAAGAGTCGATCCAATCTCAACAGAGCCCGCAAAAACACAAGGGGGAAAATCATGAAACCGGATACTTGTCGATCCAGAACAGGCGCCGGAGTATTTCCGTCGTCCATCGCACTCGTCGCGCTGTTCCTGGCCATGGCGATTCCTGCGCGTGCACTGGCCGATGACAGCTGGAAACCAGTTGTAGCGGCAATGCAGGCGCAGATTGTCGCCCTGCAAAAACAGGTTCAGACGCTGCAGGCGGCGCTCTCGAGCAAGGCGGCGCAGAATGCCTTGACGCTGGGGCAGTACGTGAGTGTGACCCAGCACCGCAATACGGAGTCCGTGGACCAAACATCATTTTCAGCGGCGTCAACGTCCACATTCGCAGTGGCTCAGGACAGACCGTCGATACCAGCGGCCTCGGCAATCTGGTGGTGGGCTACGATGACGATTTCGGCGTAACGGGCCTCGATGCGTATCGGTCGGGTTCCAACAACCTGATTGTCGGAGATTACCACCAGTTTACCTCGGCCGTCGGAAACATTTCGACCGCGGTGGATACAACAATTCCGAGGGCTTTGCTTCGAGCGTCAGCGGAGGAATCAACAATTTCGGCACAGGCGACTATTCGAGCGTATCCGCCGGCGGCGTCAGCAACTATGCGACCGCCACAGGCGAGCGTGTCAGGCGGATTCAAGAATACTGCCAGCGGGTATTATGCGAGCGTGCTCGGAGGCTCATCCAACGTAGCGAGTGGAGTCGGATCGTCGGTAAGTGGTGGATCCGGCAACGTCAACAACAACCCAAATCAGGTGATGCCGTAGCGCTTTTCGGTAGTAGGGCCGGAAAGCGAGTTGCCGCTTTCCGGCCTTTTGTTCTTGGCAACCACCGGAGAACGCTCGTTTTTCCGAGCACTTCTTGCAGAGTCGTGTCGACCTCGTTACTATCGCTCGCAACTAACTATGATGCGAATTGACGCACTCATGAGAATAATTCTTGGCTTTATCGCTCTGGGTTCGCTTTTGTTGACCGCGAATCTTTCCAACGCCGGGACCTGCCCGAATCCGCTTCCTGGCTGCACCTCCTCGGGTACCTTGGCGGATTTCACCGGAAATTTCGGCTGTACAGCGGTCACTACCAACGTGCCGAACGGCGGTTTCGCGCCCGTAAAAGCGAGCGTCCTTTTGATCTCGCCAGACGGAAAAGGGAATTTCGCCGGCAAGGAGGCGCAAAACTCCAACGACCCCTCCGTTTCCAACACTTACCAGGACTTTACCACGGTAGGCGGAATGTACTGTGTGAATACCGATGACACCGGCTATCTGTTTCCAACCGGGGGCTGCCCGATTGCCTTCGTCATCGATAGCGGCAAACAGGAGCTACGAGGCATCGATTCGTCTGAGCAAAGGGCGGGAGCAATGACGTGTCGGGAGCAGTAACTGACCTGCTCGCTTGCCGGCGTTACGGCCGGGCGCTCGCTAGTGAGGTGCGCGCTGCGAAGCCACGAATGAGGAAAGTCTTCTTAGTCTCAACGCTACTCTGCCTTCTCTTTGTCCGCGGCCCGGGTTGGGCTCAGACCGTGTGTCCAAGCCAGACCCTGAATTGTAGTTCGAAAGGCTCGCTCGCGGATTTTAGCGGCTCCTTTGCTTGCACCGTCGTACAAGCGGGCGTGTATGTCCAGAAGGTTAACCTGGCGCTGTTAACATCCGACGGTAACGGCAACATTTCGGGTAAATCCGCATCGGATAAGAACGACCCGGATACGATCGGCACCTTCAAGGATTTCAGCAACCAGGCTGTAAGCGCGACGTATTGCGTGAACTCCGACGATACAGGCTATCTTTTTCCCACATCGGGTCTGGCGGGGTGTCCGTTGGCGTTCGTAATCGATCGCGGCAAGCAGGAGGTGAGACTTTTGTCTTCTGCATCTCCGGCCGCGATCTTATTAACGTGCAGAAAGAGATAACCCGATGACTCGGCGGGCAACTATGGGTCACTTGAAAAGCAGGCGTGCTCCCGGAGCGCGTGCACTGGCGATAGCCGCCTTGCTGGCGTTGTTTTTCGCCGCCTTCGCCGAGTCTCCCCGCGGCGCGAGCGGGGCTTCACCGGCTGCGACTGCCACTTCCCATCCGGCGTTTTTCAACGGCGAAGCCGCGCTTCCGGGAGGAGTCTTCTATTACCTGGTCTTTCCGGACGGCAATTTGTTCGGCTACTACACCTATACGTTCTTTCCGTTCCTGTACCACAACGATCTGGGGTTCGAGTATTTCGTCGATGCGGGAGGTCCGGCGCACGGCGCGTTCCTGTACGATTTCATTCGGTCGAACTGGTTCTATACCGATCCGGGAAATTTCCCATATCTTTACAGCTTCTCCGCACCCGGTTGGTATTTCTACTTTCTCGATGGGGCGAACCCAGGCCATTACACCAGTAATCCCAGGATTTTCGCGAACCTTAATACGCAGGCGATCATTTTCAGTCCGCCGTATCCCGCCACCCAACTTAACATCTATTTGCCGGTGCTCGAATGAACACATGGCGAGCCATCCCCAGTTTGGTTAATCGCATCGTGTCTCGGTTTTCCGGTGTCGCATGCCTGGTCACGATAGTAGCGGTCACAGCGTCGGCGCGCGCCGCCGAAGTCTGCCCGAATCCACTTCCTACCTGCTCGGGCACGAGCGGTACATTAAGCGATTTGAAGGGGACTTTCGGTTGTACCGCGCTAAGAAACAATTCGGTGGGTGTCTCTCTCCTTCAGGTACGCAAGTTGGTTTCGCCCGGAGACGGAACGATGACCATGGATTTCGCGCAGAACTATAATTACGCGGACTCCGCGACGTATCAGGATTTCGGCGTGCAGAACCTTAATCTGACCTACTGCATCAATTCGGACGATACC
>DASPQU010000252.1:0-5090 GCA_035624805.1 Binataceae bacterium (SeqCode)
CGCGACCGGCATCTTTCCCGACAGAATCCTTGGCAGCGTCGGCCCGAGGCTGAGCGCTTCGGTCGACGGATGGTTCCCCGGCATCGCGGCGAGCACCCGATTGAGCCATCCGTCGCCCGTCGTCTTGACGCCCGGGGTTCCGCTTTCCATATAGTCCTGCGCATCGAAATGCGATCGCGTGGGGTCGGGCGATCCGCATGCATGCGCAAAGGCGAGCGTCTTGTCTTTCCAGTAGGGCATCACGGGCGCGAGCGCAGGATGAAGCCCGAAGAAGCCGTCGAGGTCGAGCACGCCGCCGCCATCGCCGCCGCGCGCACCGATCGCGAGCGTGGGGCGTGCGTCGTAGTAGGCGGGCTCTCCATGCGGAACCACGACGTTGAGTCCGTCGACCGCGCCGCGCAGGAACACGACGATGATTCGCTTGCGGCTCGCGTCGCCTTCCATCGCGCGCGCAGCCCATCCATTGTTGCCAATCAGAACGACACCGGAAGCGGCGGCCATCAGCGCGCGCCTGACGAAATCGCGCCGACTAATTGCGCGTGAGCATCGATCGAGCTGCGGGGTTGTTTCGAATGTCTTCATCACATTGCCCGGCCTGCTAGCGCATCATGAACTCGGGCGACCCAACCATCATCGCGGCATGCATATTCGCCGGCGCAGCTTCGATCGCGCCGGATGTTGCCGATGAAAATGCGCCTCCCAGCGTCATCGCGACGCGGGCCGCGTCGGGAGTTTCCATCTTGCGCTGCGGCTTATCCGTATCGGCGAGCACGATCATCTTTGCCTTTCCGGTTCTGTTGACGTATCCGCGATTATTCGGAGAGCCGTTGGTTTCGAATTGCGGAACTTCAAGCGGCAGATTCCCCGTGCCGAGTGCGGTCGCGAAGCTGAGCCGCATCATCATCGCGTCGGGATTCAGCCACGCCTCCTGCGTGTTCGAATAGCCGTTCGGCGTAAGGCATCCGTATATTGGCATCCCGAGAAGCTGCATCGTGCCCGCCAGCGGCCGGAAGTTCGTCACATCCGTGCCGGTCGCGCGCACGCTTGAGATTACGTACTCGTACGGAGTCTTGAACTTCGCGCGATAGTAGCGCGGATCGAAAAACTCCGGGCCGTCAAACATCGTCGTCAGCACACCACGAATATCGCCGTCGGTTGCGAGATATCTCTGCGCCATACGATCGACGAGGGCCTGCGGCGGAGCGTCGGCGACGAAATACTGCGCGAGCTGATAGCTGAGATGATGCGCGGTCGAAGGATGGCGCGAGAGAATATCGAGCACCTGCTCGACCTCGCCCGCGCCCGCTCCTCTGATCGTGTGTCCGAGGAAGTTCTTTGTCCCGAAATCGTGACGCTCGGGATCGAAATAGAAACCGCTCGGATCGACAGGTCGAAAGCGTCCGCGACCTATCTTTGCGGGCTTGACGAGTCCCCATCCTGTCAGGATATGCGCGAGCGTCGTCACGTCCTGCTGCGAATATCCGCCGTTGACGCCGAGCGTATGGAGCTCCATCAGCTCACGCGCGTAGTTCTCGTTGATACCCTCGAACTTTCCGTTGCCGCTTCCGGGCGCGCTGTTCTGCCAATTGTCGAGATAGAAGAGCATCGCGGGATGACGCGCCGTCGCGCCGAGCAAATCGCGAAAGCGTCCCATCGTATGAGGTCGGATTGCGGTTTCCTCGAATGAGGCCGTCCATAGATGGCACAGCCCCTTGCCCGCGAAGACGTTGAAGTGATTGAACCAGAACGCGGTCATCACTTCCTGGAGCTGGCGCGGCCCCTCGATCGCACGCAGGATTCGCGCTTCGACGCCCTCGCGATTAATCTGCATCGCGCGCAGGCGCGCCTGCTTTTTAGTCTCTTCATCGGCCTTTTGCGCGGCCCGAATCGGGCGCTCGAATTCCACGAAAAGGGCAACAGGCGTCATATGCAGCGTGCGGCACTCTGACACCCGTCGCACGAGCGATTCGTTAATCGGTATCGTTTCGGGGTTGAGTTGCGAATGAATATACGGCTCGACGCCAATCGCTCGAACGTGCTCCAGGTCTCCTGGTCGCGGACCGAATCCGAGGCGGTTCAGCGCGTGCAGGGCGCGCTGCTCATTGGACATTTTTTCAGCCGAAGCCATCGCGTTCGATGTCTCTGTCACTTTGACGCGGATAACCGGCCAGCCGTTTACATCATCCGGACCCGATCTGCGGCGCTATCTCGTGTCCGGATTGAGCCATCGTTCGTAAGCTAGCAAACTTGGGGGTCCGATGGCTTCCCGCTCAAAACGACAGCCAAAGCCTCGCGAACGCGCGCAAAGCCGTCGCGATGTCGAATCACCGGCGGCGCGAATCGCGGCAGGCCCGATCGTTCCGCTTGTCATAACCGCCGCGGTTTACATCCGCGGACTGGGCAATCAATTCGTTTACGACGACAACGAGACGATCACGCTGAATCGATTCATCGGATCGTCAGCGATGCTCTGGCGATCCTTCTTCAACGATGTTTGGTGGTTTCGCAATCCGCTCAAGCTTCCGCAGAGCGCCTACTATCGGCCCCTGCACGATGTCTGGCTGGCACTGAATTTCCGCGCGTTCGGACTCGATCCGCTCGGATGGCACGTCACGCTCCTGGCGATGCATCTGGTATGCGTATGGCTGGTGTTTCGGACGGCGCGCGAACTCACGAGCGGGCGATGGACGCCGCCCTTAGCCGCCCTCCTGTTCGGTGTCATTCCGGTGCACGCGCAGGTGGTCGTATGGGTATCCGCGGTGCCGTTTCCGATGAGTGCGGCGTTCGAGATGGCAGCGTTCCTGGGATTTGTCCGCGCACGCAAATCCGCGTCGCGCATTTCTCTCGCACCGCTTGTCTTCTACTCGCTCGCGCTCTTGAGTCACGAGTCCGCGATCGTCTTTCCGTTGATAGTCGCTGCTTGCGTGTATGTATTCCCATCAGCCGACGGGGCGGAAGATGAACACGAATCGCGATTGCGGCGACTCATCGCTGCGGCGATCGCGGCGGCGCCGTTCATCGCCGAAGGTCTTGTTTATCTCGCGATTCGATATTCGGTGCTCGGCTTTATAGCACGTGCATATCGCGAGACAACGATGACGACGCGTTCCGCGATCCTCACGATTCCGGGTGCGATCGGCGCGTATGTGATCCTCCTGATGCTTCCGTGGCGAGCCGCGCCTGCGCATCAGTTGACGATCGTCGCGTCAATTCGATCGCCGCAATTCTATATTCCCATTGCGGCGCTTGCCGCCATCGCGCTCGCTGCCCGCCTCGGATTGCGGACGCATCGCCATCGCAAGCTCTACCTCTTCTGCGCGCTCTGGATTCTTGCCTGCCTTATCCCGGTACTGAATTTGCGCGGACTCAATCCCGAAGCGCTCGTCGAAGATCGTTACCTCTATCTCGCCTCGGCTGCGTGGTGCGTCTTCGCCGCAGACCTCATCATCGATTTCGCCGCGTCGAGAACGATTGCTCCCGTGCCGATCGCGATCGTCGCCGCAGCCGTCGCCGCTCTCTATGCGTTACTGCTCATTCGCATGGAACCGATTTGGCACGACGAAGCCGCGCTGTTCTCGGCATGCATCGCCAACGATCCATATTCCGCGCTCTATCATTCGCGACTCGGGATGGCCTACAGCCAGCAAAGGAAATTCGCGGATGCGGAGCGGGAGTTGAACAACACGCTGGAATTGAAGCCCGGCGATCCCGCGACGCTCTACAATCTCGGCGCGCTTCACGATCAACTCGGTCGAAAGAAAGAGGCCGCGTTCGAAATCGCGCGCGGACTCGAGGGGCTGCCCGATGCTCCGGCCCAGGCCTGGGTCGAACTCGCAAAAGTCGCCGACGAGGCGGGAGATTCAGCGACGAGCGAAAGCGCGCTTGCGCGTGCGTCGAAACTGCCGGGCGGCGACGAACTCGTTGCGATTGGTCGCGTGCAGATCAAAATGCAGCACAACGATTTGGCAGGCGCGGAATCCATTCTGCACGAGATGACGGCGGTGAAACCCGACAGCCTCCAGGGATGGGTGATGCTTGGCGGCCTAATGGCGCGCGAGGGCCGGACCGAGGAGAGCCTCGATGCGTTCAAGCGCGCGATGGCAATCCGCCCGAACGATCCAAGCGCGAGGCTGATGGTTGCGTCGATACTTCATCGGATGGGCCGCGACGAGGAAGCGCGATCGGAATGCGAGCGCATCCTGCAGGAGCATCCTGGCTACGCCGGCGCGACGCAGTTACTTGCCGAGATACGAAGCAGCGCGCACCCGTGATCAGGATTTCGGCTGCGGGACGATTCGCAGGTACGGCTTGGGCGCCTTCCATCCTTGCGGATAGAGTTTCTTCGCTTCCTCGTCGGAGACCGACCCCGCGATGATCACGTCCTCGCCCGGTTTCCAATTCACCGGCGTCGCAACCCTGTGCTTCGCGCTCAGTTGCAACGAATCGATCACGCGCAGCACCTCGTCAAAGTTCCGACCGGTCGTCATCGGATAAACGATGAGGAGCTTGACCTTCTTGTCCGGTCCGATAACGAAAACGTTGCGCACGGTCTGGTTGTCCGCAGCCGTGCGTTTCGAAACATCGCCGGACGCGCTCGCCGCGAGCATCCCGTAAAGCTTCGAGACCTTCAGCTCCGGATCGCCGATTATCGGATAATCCGGCGCATGGCCCTGCGTTTCTTTGATGTCGGCGGTCCATCGCGAATGGTCTTTCACGTCGTCGACGCTGAGACCGATAATCTTTACGTTGCGACGTGCGAACTCGGGCTGAAGCCGTGCCATATAGCCGAGCTCGGTCGTGCATACTGGCGTGAAATCCTTGGGATGCGAAAAGAGAATGGCCCAGCCGTCGCCGATCCACTCGTGGAAGTTAATGGTGCCTTGCGTAGTCTCGGCGGTGAAGTTAGGCGCCGTGTCATTGATTCGTAGAGACATATCAGTCGTATCCTCCTGAAGGCGGTGCGGTCATCGCGGTGATGCCGTCGCGGAAATCGATTCGTTCGACTTGCGTGTAGTCGACACCTGCTAACATAGCACCAGTTATCCAGGCTATGGTACAGATCGAGAACTACTATCTGGGATGCCTCTCGT
>DASPQU010000253.1:0-2175 GCA_035624805.1 Binataceae bacterium (SeqCode)
GAGAACGCCACGGCGGCGCTGGCGCGCTTCATTTCGACAGTTCTCGATCGCCGGCTGCGCTCGGCTGCGTTCCTCGATTCGATAATGCCGCTCAACGGTTCGCGCCAATAATTTCGCTTAAATTTCGCCTATAAGACTCCTATCAGCTCAACTGCCTATTTGGGTTCGTTTGGTAATTTTCAGCGCCGTCGGCTGCGGACCGCAGAGGGAAACTCCGCTTATTTGTTGGATCATTTCAGATCGCATCCGCGAAGAAAAGCCCTTTCCGCATGTATTGACTGACGACCGCGGCGACAGGTGTCCAAGAAAGCAGCAGGACCACGGCCCGTTGGGCCGCGGTCCCGCTTTTCTAATCGTTGTGTTCGAAATTTAGCGAACTGCGTTCACAACTTGGATTTCGGTAAAGCCGAGCAGTCCCCACGGACCGTTCTCAACGCCGATTCCCGACCACTTCGCGCCGCCGAACGGCAGGTTCGGAGCTATTGCGAGATGTTGGTTAACCCACGCGGAACCACATTCGAGCTGCGATGCGACCTCGACGGCTTTGTCGCGATCCTTAGACCATACCGAGCCGCTCAGCCCGAAGGTCGTCGCGTTGGCGCGCCGAACGGCGTCATCGATGTCCTTGTAAGGAATAACGGGGAGCGCGGGACCGAACTGCTCTTCGTCAACCAGGCGCACGCCGTCAGAGATGCCGCCGACGATCGTCGGCGCAAAGAAGTAGCCATCCGATCCGACGCGCGAGCCGCCCGCGATGATCTTCGCGCCATGCTTCTTGGCGTCTTCCACCAGCATCGTGACGCGCTCGAACTGCGGCTTGTTGTTGATCGGGCCAAGGTCCGTGTCGGGCTGCAATCCGTCGCCGACTTTCATGCCTTTTGCGATCTCGCCCATCTTGTTCAGGATGGTGTCGTACATTTGCTCGGGCACGTAGACGCGTTTGATCGCACTACAAATTTGACCGGAATTTTCCATTGCGCACGCGAGAAGTTTCGGCGCGACTTCGTTGGCGTCAACGTCCGGGAGCACGATCGCGGCGTCGTTGCCACCGAGTTCCAGCGTGATGCGCTTGAGATCGGGCGCGGCAGCCGCGGCGACTTTCTTTCCGGTCTCGACCGAACCGGTGAAGGAGATTTTGCGGGGCACGGGATGGCTCGTCATCCAGGCGCCCAGTTCGTCGCCACCGGAGATAACGTTGAGGACACCCGGAGGGATGATGTCACGAAGGATCTCGCCGAGCATCAGCGTCGTGATCGGCGTGAACGGCGAAGGCTTCAGGACGACGGTGTTTCCGGCGAGCAGAGCGGGCGCGATCTTCCACATCGCGAGCATGATCGGGTAGTTCCACGGCGTGATCGCCGCGACGACTCCCAGCGGTTTGCGCCGGATTTCGATACGCGCGGTATCGGTGTTCTGCAGCACTTCGACAGGGATATCGAGCGACGCAGTGTAGCCGCACCACGCCATCGTGCCCATAACCTCTTCTATCGCCTTCTTGAGCGGCTTGCCCTGCTCCATCGTCAGTGTGCGGGCGAGTCCCTCGGGCGGCTGCTGAAGCGCGGCGGCGCAATTGTTTAGAACCTTGCGGCGCTCATTGATATCGCGGCTCCACTTCGGGAAGGCGCGCTTTGCGGCGTCCATCGCCTGATCGAGTTCGGCCTTGCTGCAATCCGGGACCTGCGCAAACACTTTGCCGGTCGCCGGATTTATCACTCCGGTAGTTTTCGACCCTTTGACGGCTTTGCCGTCGATGGTCATCGTGTAATCAGCCATCGGATGCTCCTTCTACGGTGGTTCGTGGGAAATCAGGGACTCCCTGTATCCTTGTTCAAGTACCGCCTCTGATGCGTGTAGCGCAAGATGCCCGATTGCGGTCGGACAACGCAGATTTCGCGTCGGGCGGCGCCTCGCGCGGCGCTTCGATGCTTCGATTTCTTTCCCGCTCGCGACGATACAGATAACCTCTCATTATGGTCGTGAAGGACAAGATCGCACCCTCGATTCTCTCCGCCGATTTCACCCGACTTGGCGACGAAATCCGTGCGGTGGAACGCGCGGGCGCCGACCTTATTCATTTCGACGTGATGGACGGGCATTTCGTGCCTAACATCTCGATCGGAATCCCGGTGCTGGAGTCGGTGCGCAAGATGACGAAGCTGCCGCTCGATGCGCACC
>DASPQU010000254.1:0-8476 GCA_035624805.1 Binataceae bacterium (SeqCode)
AAGCGTATCGGCCTCGCGCGCGAAATATTCGTTGGCTTCTATTCGCTGTTGGGGATCGATGAAGTGATCGACCATCTCCTTCATCGCGCACAGGCGATTCGCCAGTCGCTGGTCGCGCGCCAGGTATACCATCCCCATTCCGCCGCCACCGAGCAGGCGCTCGACCACGTAACGGTTAACGAGGACGGTTCCGTTCGGAAGCGGTCCCGGCAACGCTCCCGATGTGTTCCCCTCAGCCATTCAGCTCCCTAACTAGCGAACACAAGTATAACCGAAATGTTGTCCGTACCGCCGCCCGCATTTGCAGCCGCGATAAGCTCGCGCGCCGCGTCATAAGGGTCATCGTGGCGCTGGATAATCGCGGCGAGGTCGCGGTCTTCAACATGAGTAGTTAGTCCGTCGCTGCAAAGCAGGATTCTATCTCCGCGTCGCAGTTTGAGCGTCGTCGACTCGGCGCCGGCCGGTCCGCTCTGGCGAGCGCCCAGCGAGCGCGTGATTACGTTCTTGTGCTCGTGCGTGCGCGCCTCTTCGGCAGTGATTTGTCCAATCTCGACCAGACGCTGGACGAGCGAATGATCTTTCGTCACCTGACGCAACTTGCCGCTGGACATCAGGTAGACGCGGCTGTCGCCGACCCATCCCACGGCGCAATCCGGCGGCGTGACAAAAACCGCAACGCCGGTCGAGCCCATCCCGCGCGCCTCGGCATGCACCTGCTGATATTCGATAATCTTGCGGTTGGCTTCTTCGAGCGCCGCCGCCACCATCGCGCCAGTATCAATTACGGCGCCGGGCTTGAGTTGCGCTTCGACGAAATCGCGGATCGTTCCGACCGCGATCGCGCTCGCGGTTTCGCCCGCTTCCGCGCCACCCATGCCGTCGCACACCGAGTAGAGGAAATTGCGTGCAGGCTCGACCTTGGAATCGCGAAAGTACTGTACCGATATGATCGAATCTTCGTTCAGCTCGCGAACCATCCCGACATCGGTCACCGCCGCCGATCGGATCGTAACTTCAGAAGTGAGCCTCAGGAGTTCGGTCTTCATTTCGTCGATCGTCGACCATCGTTCCGGAGGACTAAACGCGACGGCTTTTCGCACCGCCTGTTCGAGTTCCGGCGATACGACGTAAGGCGGATAAAATTTGATCGTGCCGCTTTCTTCGCGCCACGTTTCCGACTCGATACGGTCGCCGGTCAGAAGCGTATAGAGAAGCGCCCCGACCGAAAAAACATCGGCGCGCTTGTCGACCTTCTTTCCGCGATAGATCTCGGGCGCGGTGTAGCCATCGTTGAAAATGGGCTCACCTTGAAGCTCGTTGTCGTTCGATACGTAGTCCAGACCGGTCACGCGCACCCGTCCGTCGGACGAAATCGCGATCGATGAAGGGCAGATGTCGTTTAGCCTCAGTCCGCGGCGATGGAGAAACGTGACCGCCTGACATACCTGGACGGCGATTGCGATCGCTTCTGGTTCGCTTCTGCGAATCGTCTTGCTCCGGGTTAGGGGAACGGGCGCGTCGTCTCGGTACGCGAGATAAACCCGGCCTTGATGCGCAAATCCGTCGACGGAGCGCTCGAACGCCGGATGGTCGAGCGTAATTGAGAGGGCGCGCACGCGCCCGAAGATGTCTCCCAAGTCCGCGCCGGAATCAGGAATCTCAGTTGGCGCTTCCTCGCCGGAAGCGGACGCGCCATTCGCGCTCGCGACTTCAGACTGCGCGGGCTCGGCAGCTTGCTCCGCCGATTCTGCCGATACGGCAGGTCGACCTTCAACGATCGTTGCTTCGGCGGATGAAGCCGACGCTTCTGGAGCTGCAGCCGCGGGCGATGCTGTAGCAGGCTCGCTCTGCGATTCCTGCCTTTTCGCATCGGCCATCGCTTCGCCGTTGGCGGACGCTGTAGGCAATTTGAGTTCGGCGGTCTTCGCGTGAGGATCGATGGTAGCGGCAGGTGCTGGAGCTTGTGCGGCTTCCCTAGTCTGCGGCGTCTCCTCGGCGGCCCCGGCTGAAGGCCCGATTCGTTCGCGCAATCGAAACTTCTCGCTTTTGTTGTCGACGGTTCGGCTGGCGCGATAGCGATTCTCAACCGAATCCTGATCGATCAACATCTCGATCTTGTAGCCTTTTGCGATTTCGGTTCCAGCCTCGAGCGGAGTTGGCCGCGACGCCGATTGCCATGCCGGCGCTTGCTCGTGATTAAGCCCGCGACCGCATCGATCGCAAAACTTGGCGCCGTCAGAAGCTTCGAGGCCACAATCGGGGCAGGTGATCATCGCGTAGATTATCCTATTCTGAACTGAAGGATGGCACTGCCGAAAACGAGCTGGTCGCGTTCCTTGAGCTTGTAAAGCTGATCGCGCCCCAGCCTGCCGCGTCCGACAACGAATGTTCCGTTGAGACTGCCGAGATCGCGCAAAAAATAGTCACTGCCGCGCTTGACGATCTCGGCGTGATGGCGCGACGTGCGCATCGCGCTCGCCCCCATCGATGCGAGATCGATATCCGGCTTGTCGGATGAATCCTGCGAGCGTCCCACAACGGCACGTGAACCTCTCATGAAAAATTCGAGACCTTCCGAACGCGCCACCAATCGCGCCTCGATGGGCGCGTCAGCAGAGACAACTTTGATCATGCCGTTGGAGTTCCCGCGCGACGAAGTCGCTACAGGTTGACGTGGTTTGGTCGAGGCGGGTTGCGCCACCGGCGATGCTATCGGCGACACCGGACGCGATACGAGTTCCGCGGTCTTTGCTGATGACGATACGCGCGGCTGAATCCGCTCTTCGGACGTAGTCGGCGTTATCGCTTCGAGTCCAGCGCGAATCCCGCGGCGCATGATTGCGAGCGCCTTGTCTTTTATTTCGCCGGCAAACTTGGATCCGGTTACTGGATGACTCGGCTTCTGAGGCGTCGGCGTTACGGGCTCGGTGAGCACGATTGTTTTCATCTGCGAAGCGGCGCTGGGCGTGGCGATGCGCGGCGCCGCAACGGGCGTTCGCGGCGCAGGTGCAACAACGACGGCAGCAGGCGGCGCGGGTGTCGGTGCCGATCGATACACGGGCACAGAGGGCGTCGGGCTCCGCGGCGGAGCGCTCGGCAGCGCGATCGTCTTCATCGCGGCCAGCGGCGACTCGGATCGGAATGTTGGCGCGGAAACCCCTTCAGCTTCAGTCGCCGGCCCCGGATCGGGAAGCGCGATGCGCATCGCGTGCGCATCGCGCGGGCGCTTATCGATCTCCTTGTCCAGCGCCATCATCACGACGTCGGCGGTCTGCATCGAAACGCCCGGATTCAATGCGCGCAACGCAGGAAAGCTGAAGGGAGGCTCGAGCTGCGGGTCGCGTCCGGTCAGCAGGTGATGCATCGTTGCCCCGAGCGAATACAAATCCGAACGCGGCTCAGTCTTGCCCATGTACTGCTCTGGAGGGGCATAGCCCACCGATCCGATCTGCGTTCCTCGTCCGCCGGGCGGCAGGAACCGCGCGATTCCGAAATCGATAAGCATCGCGCGCCCGTCCTTGCCGATCATGATGTTCCCGGGCTTCAAGTCGCGATAAACGATCGGCGGACTTTGCCCGTGCAGGAACTCGAGCACGTCGAGCAACTGTCGCGCCCATCTGAGGACCCTGTCCTCGGGAAGCTTCCCGCCCGGACCGAGCTTGTCTAACATCCCTTGGAGATCGCCGCCCGCAACAAACTCCATCACCAGGTAGTGCCGCCCGTTCTCGACGAAGTAATCGATTAGACTGGGAATGCCCGGATGCGACAGCACGGCGAGCACTCGAGCCTCGCGTGCGAAATCCTCGACCGCTTTTTTTTCCTGAACTCCCTCGCCGACGATCATCTCCTTGATCGCGACCGGCCGATTCGCGAGCCGGGTATCGTTGCCCAAATACACGCGTCCCATGCCGCCAACGCCGAGCACCTTCTTGATGCTGTAGCGCTGGTCGAGGAGATGGCCGGTGGAAAGGGGCTGACCCGGATTCATCGAGGCAAAATCTAGCTCTGTTAGTCCCGCGTATCCGATCCTGACGAGCGCGCCGCCAATCAGGCGGCGCGCGCTCGTCATAGTATTCTAATCATCATCGATCACCGGCGCTCGCCAAGGCCGCCGCCGGCCTATCGATATCCAGCCAATCAGATCCTCACGAGATCGGTTCCAATACCAGCTTTAGGAACGTCTTGCCGATGATGACCTCATCGCCGTTCTTGAGATCAGCGGGAGTGCCCGGCTGAAGACGCGGCTGACGATTCACGTAGGTGCCGTTGAGACTGCCGATATCCTCGATCGTAACCTTGCTTCCGTCGATTCTGAGCAACGCGTGCTTGCGCGAAATCTTCGCTTCCGGATCGTCAGCATCGAGGTCAACTTCAGGAAAGGACCCGGTCTCGGGATCCCATCGTCCGATCAGATTGTTTCCGTCTTCGAGGGGGAACTCCTGACCTTTGCGTCCGCCGCGCACAAGCACGAACTTCGCCTTGTATGCCGCGGCTGCGGCAGCGACCGGTGCCGGAGCGGGCTCGGCAGGTTTGGCGGCTTCGGGCTTAATCTCGCCCGTGGGAGCTTCCGACGCGGGTGGCTGTTCTGCTGCCGGAGCAGCGGCGGCTGCGGGAGCAGGCTCAGCGGCGGGGGCGGGCTCGGACGGCGCCGCGGCAGGCGCTGGCGCTTCAGGTGCGGTGCCTGCTGGAGCGGCAGCCTGCAGCTTTGCGCCGCATCCGTCGCAGTAGTCGAGTCCGTCCATGTTCTCGTAGCCGCATTCTGTGCATTTGATCATATTCGTCTCTGCCCCTCGCCTTGATGAGATGTCATCCCGCAGTTTCCCAGTGGGGATGCGTCACTCTGGTTTCTGAAATTCCTTGAGCGCTTCCGGATCGAGCATTTGCGTCTTTCGCACCACTGCCTGCGCCTGAAGAAGGGTGGTCTTGGCCGCCTTGGTCTGAAGCGTCTGCGTTTTCTTGATTTGGTCCATCAGCCCCGAGAGCGCCTGCGTCGCCTTCACGTTACCAAGACGTTGTGTGCCCTGGATCGCGTTACCCAGCAGCCGCGTTGCGCGATCGACGTTTCCCGCCTTGAGTTCCTCTTCCGCCTTCGCCTGAAGCTTGGCGATCGAAACCTGGTCGACCAGATTCATCACACGCGGATTTCGCTTGCTCGTAAGCGTGCGATCGAGCGTGTATTCGACGGAGATATCGAGGGGTGCCTGACGCTCGCCCGCGCCCGGCACCTCATAATTGAAAATCGTCTGGGCAATACGAACCTGCCCGGGCTTGCGCGGCGGCAGCACGAGCGTGAGCAGAACCGAGCCCGGCACGCCCGCTTCGAGATCACCGATCTGATACGAAACCTTGCGTTCCTCGACCAGCGGCGAACCGAGCGAATAGATTTCCGGGCTCGCGCGGAAAGCTTCGCGAACCTGCACGCCCTGCGCGAGCGTCACGTCGATACGTCCGTTGCGCACGCTGACCGATCGCAGTCCCTGCAGCTCGTCTTCAAAAATTCCAGGAAGGTCAGATGGGTTTCCGATGAAGTGGTACTTGCCGTTGGAGTCCTGCGCGACCCGCATCAGGAGCTTCTCGTTGAACTCGACTCCGACACCCATCGTCGAAAACGACATCGCCTCGCGATGCTTGTTTGCGAGGTCGACACAAGCGGACTCCTGATAGGTCTCGCCGTCGGTCAGCACGATCACGCGATTGAGGCGGCTCGGCGCGTGGTTGCGATTGACCTCCTCGATTCCGGCCTGCATCCCGAGCGCCATCTGCGTGCCGCCGCCGATCTCAAGAAGGTCGATATCGTCGAGAGCGCGCTGCAAAGCGCCGCGATCGTGAATCTTGTCGGCTTCGAGAATAACCTTCGCGCGATCCGCGAACGCAACCAGCGATACCTTGTCCTCGGGCGTGACGTTAGCAGCCAGAAACTTGACCGCCTCGATCACGAATTCGAGCCGTCGTTCGTCGTACATCGATCCCGAGCGATCGATAACCAGGCTCAGATTGAGCGGAAGCCGCGCTCCGCCTCCCGGGCCGCCTCCGCCCTGCGCGATAGCCTCAAGCAGCACATAAAGAATGTAATTTTCAGCGCTCGATAAAACGTGATCGCTACTTGATATCGCCTGATAGGTAAGCGGCTCAGCCATGCCAAATCTCCCGTCGCCCAATTGTAGGGCCAAGGTTGGATCGCGCGCAAGAATGGCGAATTCCGCTCGCTCTGGACGAAAAGTCAAGCGCAATGACGCCCAAGCGTGGGTTTTATGAACAGCCCTGTTGGGAGTAATATCTGCTTCGGCCGCGTCTATGGCGCGGCCGGTTCCATTAGGGGGCTTGGTGATGAATCTGCGTGGCAAATGCGCGATTGCAGGATTGGGACAGACCCGGATGGGCAAAAACTATGACCATCCGAGTGCAACCGGTTTCGCCGTAGAAGCAATCAATCTGGCGCTCGACGACGCCGGACTTAAGCGTGAGGACCTCGACGGGCTGCTCGTAAATCCGGGCGTGACCTGGAACGACCCGATGGCATCGTTCTCGCTGCAGCAGGCGATGGGCCTGCGCGATCTCAGGCTGTCCGCGATGATGAACGTTGGCGGCGCCAGCGCCGCCGCGATGATCATGCACGCCGCGCAATCGATTGCCTCCGGAATGGCCACCACTGTCGCATGTGTATTCGGCGATGCTCCGCTGAAACCGCCGTCTCCCAAGGAGGGCAAATCAGGATCGGCGGGCGCCTACGGATTTGCCCGGGGCATCCACGCTACCTACGGATTGTTCGGAGTGAATGCCAATTACGCATTCGTCGCGCAGCGCCATATGCATGTTTACGGGACCAAGCAGGATCATCTCGGCGCAATCGCTGTGGCTCAGCGCAAGTGGGCCAATTTGAATCCCGCCGCGCAGCTCCACGACGCGCCGATGACGATGGCCGATTACCATGCGTCGCGATGGGTCGTTGAACCGTTCCATCTTTTCGACTGTTGCCTGGTTTCCAACGGCGGGTTGGCGGTGATCATCACGTCGGCAGAACGCGCAAAAAATCTCAAGAAACCGCCCGTCTATATTCTCGGCATGGGACAGGGCCATCCGGGCGGCGATCCGATGGATACGCTCGTATCGGGCGCTCCGATCGCCAAGAAAACGGCTTTCGAGATGGCCGGCGTCAAGCTATCCGACATCCAGTTCGCGGAATTTTACGACTGTTATACGTTCACCGTGCTGGTCACACTCGAAGACTACGGATTCTGCCCCAAAGGCGAAGGCGGGCCGTTCGTGGCCGATATGAAGACAGCCCCCGGTGGCTCTTTTCCGGTCAATACCGGAGGCGGCCAGCTAAGCTCATTCTATATGTGGGGGATGACCCCGGTTGCGGAGGGAATCACCCAGATTCGCGGAGAAGGCGGCAAGCGACAAGTCGCCAAACATGATATCGGACTTGTATCCGGCAACGGCGGGATTCTCTCCACGCATTCCACGCTCGTTCTATCGAACCAACTCTGATCGTAACGCGAGCGCACGAAAACCCCGGACTCTGTCGATCGGATAGCGATTTACAACCAACGCGAGAGCATCATGGCGCAAGCAGCAGGCACGGCCTCGACACCATCCAAACCCTTACCTCCCGTCACGCCCGATATGGTCGAGTTTTTTGAAGGCGCAAAGCGGGGCCAGTTGATGATCCAGAAGTGCGCTTCGTGCGGCGAGCTGCGATTCCCCGCATATGAAATATGCTCGAAGTGCAATTCCTCGCGGTCCTCATGGGCGCCGGTCAGCGGCCGCGGCGAGGTCTACAGCTTCAACATCATGCATCAGATCTACCATCCCGGATTCGCCGCCGAGGTCCCGTATGCGGTCGTGGTCGTGAAGCTTGAAGAAGGCGCAAAATTCATCTCGAATCTCATCGGAATCAAGCCGCATGACATCAAATGCGGGATGCCGGTGGAGGTCGTTTTCGAGAAAGTCGGCGACGATATCATGCTCCCAAAGTTTCGCCCGCGAGGAGTAAAATAGAAGCCAACGGGGGGAATCGGCGCTTCGCCGAATTTATGTTTTATCTTGATCAGAAATACATTCAGTTCCTTGTCGAAAGTTCGCCCGACATAATCATCGCAGTCGATAACGAAGGCACCATCGTTTTCTACAACGACGGCGCGCGCACCACCCTCCATTACACCGCCAACGAGATGATCGGAGAGAAGGTGACCCGCATCTATCCGAGCATCGAAGAGGCGCGCCGTGTGATGAAGGCGATGCGCACATCGCAGGACCATGGGCGCATCGCGAATTTCGAGACTTCGCTGAACGACGCGCGGGGCGAAGCCATTCCCGTCGCGATTTCCGGATCGATTATTTACGACAGCCAGAATCACGAACTCGGCTCGATCGGGTTCGCACGCGATATCCGGATGATGCGCCGTCGCGAACAGCTCGCGACCGCGGGCGAAATCGCGGTCAGTCTAGCGCACGAGATCAACAATCCTCTCGA
>DASPQU010000255.1:0-6610 GCA_035624805.1 Binataceae bacterium (SeqCode)
AAGGCGGGAGAAGGGGTTGAGTGTTGAAGCTCGGCCCCTCTCTTTTTCTTCCTGCTCAACAGCTTCGGCCTGTCACGTCATCGCGTACAATGCCCTCAAGACCGGATGGTGTCAACATCCTACTAATCCCCAACTTCGGCGTGCTAAAACCCACTTAATGGTTATCTTGGTCCGTGAGGTATTGAAACAGACCTGATGGACCCAAACCGGTTTACGGAAAAGCTGCAAGACGCCTTGGGACGCGCCCAAAACAAGGCGCTCGGCGCGAACAACCAAGCCGTCGATGTCGAGCATCTCGCATTCGCGATACTCGAAGACGACAACGGAATCGCGTCGTCCGTACTCAAGCTTGCAGGCCTCGATGTCGCCTCTATACGGCGCAAGCTCGATTCCGAGCTGAAGAAAATCGCTTCCGTGACCGGTTCCGGCGCGGGCGGGGGCCAGATCTACATGACCCAGCGCCTCGGACGCGTGCTCGCGCGAGCTGAGCAGGAAGCGGGGAAGCTCACCGACGAATACGTCTCGATCGAGCACGTCCTTATCGCGATTCTCGAAGAGGACGGAGCGGCGGGAAAAATTCTGCGCGAAGCGGGGCTGACCCACGACAAGCTGATGGCTGCGCTCAAGCAGGTGCGCGGAAATCAGCGCATCACGTCGCAAAATCCCGAGGCCACATATCAAGCGCTGGAGAAATATGGACGCGACCTGACCAAGCTCGCTTCGCAGGGCAAGGTCGATCCGGTTATCGGACGCGACGAGGAAATTCGCCGCGTTATTCAGGTCCTGTCACGCCGCACCAAGAATAATCCCGTTCTGATTGGCGAGCCCGGCGTCGGCAAGACCGCGATCGTCGAGGGCCTCGCGCATCGAATCGTGCGCGGCGACGTTCCCGAGGGGCTTAAGAATCGCAGGCTGGTTGCGCTCGATATGGGGGCGCTTATCGCGGGAGCGAAGTTCCGCGGCGAATTCGAAGAACGCCTCAAGGCCGTGCTCAAGGAAGTTCAGCAGGCCGAGGGCGAGATAATCCTCTTTATCGACGAGTTGCATACTGTCGTCGGCGCCGGCGCGGCCGAGGGGGCGATGGATGCGTCCAATCTCCTGAAGCCGATGCTGGCGCGCGGCGAATTACATTGTATCGGCGCGACCACGCTGGATGAGTATCGCAAGCATATCGAGAAGGACGCTGCGTTGGAGCGGCGCTTCCAGCCGGTGATGGTCAACGAGCCGAGCGTCGAGGATACGATTTCGATCCTGCGCGGCCTCAAGGAACGCTACGAAGTCCATCACGGAATCCGTATCAAGGATTCCGCGCTCGTCACGGCCGCGATCCTGTCCAAGCGCTACATTACGGATCGCTTCCTGCCCGACAAGGCGATCGACCTTGTCGACGAGGCGGCGGCGAAGTTGCGCACGGAAAAGGAATCGATGCCGGCAGAACTCGACGAAGTGAATCGTCGCGTGATGCAGCTCGAAATCGAGCGCGAAGCGCTCAAGCGCGAGACCGATCCCGCGTCGAAGGAGCGGCTGGAGAAGCTCGAGAAGGAGCACGCCGAAGCTGCCGCGCGACGCGATCAATTGAAGGCGCAGTGGGAGGCGGAAAAAGGGGGACTGACCAGGCTGGCGACCCTCAAGGCCGATATCGAGCAGACCAGGCTCGCGATCGAAAAGGCGAAGCGCGAATACGATTTGAACAAGGTCGCCGAGCTGCAATACGGCAAGCTGGCAGGACTCGAAAAGAGTCTTGCTGATGAAGAAAAGAAAATCGCCAGCACCGATGGTTCTTCCGGTGAACGCCTGATCAAGGAAGAAGTCGACGAGGACGATATCGCCGAAGTCGTCGCGCGATGGACCGGTATCCCCGTGTCGCGCCTGATGGAAGGCGAGGTGCAGAAGCTCGCCCATCTCGAAGAGCAATTGCACAAGCGCGTCATCGGTCAGGACGAGGCGGTATCCGCAGTCGCCGACGCGGTGATCCGCGCGCGCGCCGGACTCAAAGATCCGAACCGCCCGATCGGATCGTTCATATTCCTGGGACCGACCGGCGTCGGAAAGACCGAGTTGGCCCGGGCGCTGGCGCAATTCCTGTTCGATGACGAAAACGCGATGGTGCGAATCGACATGTCCGAGTACATGGAGAAGCACACGGTATCGCGACTGGTGGGCGCGCCTCCTGGTTATGTCGGATTCGAAGAGGGCGGTCAGCTGACAGAAGCGGTTCGCCGCCGTCCGTACTCGGTGATCCTGTTTGACGAGATTGAAAAGGCGCATCACGACGTCTTCAACGTCCTGCTGCAACTGCTCGACGACGGCCGCCTGACCGACGGACACGGTCGCACGGTGGATTTTCGCAACACCGTCGTCATCATGACGTCGAACCTCGCGAGCCAGTTGATCCTCGGCTTCAAGGGCCAGGATTACGAGAAGATGAAGGCGCAGTGCCTCGGCGTTCTCCAGACGAGTTTTCGTCCGGAGTTCCTAAACCGGGTCGACGAGATTGTCGTGTTCCATCCGCTCGCCCGCGAGCAACTCCGCGAGATCGTCGATATCCAGCTTGCGCGGCTGCGCCAGCGGCTCGAGGAACGGAAAATCGAGCTTGAGCTCACCGACAAGGCGCTCGATTATCTGGCCGATCGCGGCTACGACCCGTCGTTCGGCGCGCGTCCACTGAAGCGCGTGATTCAGCGCGAGCTTGAGACCTCGCTCGGACGCAAGCTGATTGCGGGCGAGATCCGCGACGGGCAGACGGTGAAGGTCGACGCCAACTCCCGCGGCCTCGAGTTCACTCCGATCGGATCGCCGTCCCAGCAACCCGCGGCTTAAGAAGAGGCTGGTTGCACACACCCCTCAGACGGCGTGGCGCGGTCCTCCTCAGCGTCACGCCGTTCGTTTCCCTGCGGAATAGCGGGCGCAAATGAGGCCGCAAAATACGCCTTGTCTGCCTTGCGCGAAAACGCGAGATGTATAGAATCAGCGTTTCCAAACGCCAAGAATCAGAACTCGTCGGGATCCATGAAACCTCGCGCCCTTTTTTCGCTCAGCACGTTTGTCGGCGCTTCGCTTTTGGCCGCCGTTACCTCAGTCTCGTCGCCTGCATGGTCGTTCCCGTGGGATATCGATATGTATCGCGGCCCTGCGATACAGCCGATGGCGGTCGCGCCTCGCGTGATGCCCGACGGTACGCTCCCGACTCACGGCGGCGAGCCCCCGACGACTCGCGAGCAGATGACCGCGCAGCTCAAGAATCCCCTTGAAGCGACAGCTGAGAACCTCGAGCGCGGCAAAGCGCTGTATATGAACAACTGCGTGCCCTGCCACGGTCCGAAGGGGCTGGGCAATGGGCCGGTTGCGAAGCTGCTCAAGACCCCGCCGGCGGATCTCATCCACGGACTCAGCACCCAGCTTCCGGACGGGTATATCTACGGCACGATTCGCGATGGCGGCGTCGCGATGCCGTCGCTGGACGACGCGATGTCATCCAAGGAGCGATGGCAGGTTGTCATTTTCGTGCGCTCGCTCCAGCACGCCCCGACCGCGCTGAAGTAACCGCCGCCCACTTTCGCCCGTCCTCTTGAAAAGATTTAATTGAGCGGGGCTGGATCGCCTGGCTTCGCGCATGCACTATCGCCATTGTGCGAAGATGGGGCGGGCCACTTCGTAAGACCGCGGGCCGGCGATCGGATGAATCGACCAAAGACATTGGCGGCATTGATGCTCGTGATCATGTCGACAGCGACGAGCGTATCGATCGCTGCCGAAGGGCCGCTGAGTGTGCAGCAGCTTGTTGATCTTGCAATCGAAGTAAACCCTCAGATCCACGGAGCGCGCGCCCGCCTCGAATCCGCCCGCCATTCGATTCTCCAGAACTACGCGCCCGTCGATCCCACGTTCACCTACGTCAATAGCGATTCGACCGGCGGGCTGAGCAACGCCGCGCTGCATTCGCATCAGTTTCTCCAGCCGTTTCAGTTTCCGGGCAAGGCGCTTTTGCAGGCCGATCAGGCAAAACGCAATGCCGAGATCGCGCGCCTGACGCTCGAGGCTGCGGTCCGCGATATCCGCGCCGCCACCGAGACCGCCTACTATCAGTTCGTTCTTGACAGCGGACTCTTCGACGTAAACGCGGAGAACATAGCCAACCTCAAGCAGGTGCTCGGCGTCACGCAGGTCGCATACACCGCAAATCAAGTAACGCAGACTGATTTCATCAGCGCCGAGTTTGACCTTACCCAGGCGCAGCTCCTCCAGCGCCAATATGAAACGGGACGCGCCAACGACGAGACCGCTCTCAACCAGCTTCTGTATCGTGACCCGGGATCGCCGCTCGACCTCGATCGTACGTTGCGGCTCGACGCGCTAAAGGCTCCACTAGGTTCGGTAATAGATGCGGCGACGAGGGCGCGACAGGAAATACTCGAGACCGCGCTGACTGAGCACAATGCCGATACCGCGCTCGAACTCGCCAAGCTCGAATACGCGCCTGACTACACGATCGGTTACACGTTCGACTACTACCTGATCGCCAGTTTCGCGCCGACGTTCCAAAGAACGCAGGCGCATACGTACTCGATCGGCTTCAATCTGCCGATTTTTTCCTGGCTCAAACAGCGCGAAGACGTGACCAAGGCGCGATTCGATCTCGAAGCGGCGCGCTCGGATTTAAAACTGATCCGCAGTCAGACCGCCGCCTCGGTCACCCAGCTCTATCGAACCGCGCAGCTCGCCTATCAGAACGCGGTCACCTATCGCGAAACGTTGGTTCCGTTGGCACGCCAGGATTTTCAGGTGGCGCTAATCGCATACCAGTCGGGCAAGATAGACTTCGTGACGCTATCGAGCGCGCTCAGACGCAGCTACGATGCTCGCGTAGGATATTTGACCGCAGCCAACCAGTTCCTCGCCGGAAAGGTGGCTCTGGAACAAGCGATCGGAGCACCGTTGCCGCAATGACAGCTTATCGGCTCATAGTTTTCGCGATTGTCGCGACCTTGGCGATTCCCTCTGCTGGATGCGGGGGCGAAGGGTCGAGCCGTGCGGCGCCTGCTCCGACCCCGGGCGTCCCGCAACTCGTCCGCCAGGGAAATCAGGAATACCTCGAACTGAAGACCGGCGACGTCCCCGGAATGACATGGGCGGAGGTCAAACCGATCCAGTTGCCGGGAGTGCTCGAAACCACCGGCCAGGTCACGTTCGACGATCGCAGCGTATCGACGATCATCTCGCGCGTGCAGGGTCGTATCGAAAACGTTCGGGTCTCGCTGTGGGACACGGTCCGCAAGGGCCAACCTATCGCGCAACTCTACAGCCCGGACCTGATGACTGCGGAATCGGAATACCTCCAGGCCCAAGCAGTGAGTCGAAGCGGTCAAACAACCGAAATCGCAGCGTCGCTGATGGCGGCGGCGAAGCGCAAGCTCGAGTTGCTCGGGATGGAACCGGCGGATGTTGCCGCGATCCGCGAGCCTTCGGTCGCAATCTGGATACGCGCCCCGATTAGCGGCACTGTGGTCGAGAATCATGCCATTCGCGGAGCCGCGGTAAACCCCGGCGACGTTCTTTATACGCTTGGAACGCTCGATCCGATCTGGATCACCGCCGATATTTACGAAAGCGACCTCGCGCGCGTGGGCGTCGGACAGGAGCTGAGCGCGATCACAACTGCTTACCCAGATGAAGTGTTCAAAGGAACGATTGCGCGTGTCAGCCCAAATATCGACCCGAACACGCATACGCTTCAGATTCGATGCTCTATCCGGAATCCCGGCATCAGGCTGAAGCCGCAGATGCTGGCGCGCGTGCAGATCGTAACGCGACCGGGCGAGGCGCTCGTCGTTCCGCAGGAAGCGCTTGTCTTCGATACCGACGCCTACTACGCGTTTGTCGAAGCGGGCAGCGGTAGAGTCGCGCGACGCAAGGTGGCGATCGCGTCATGGAGCCAATCGGGCTATGCGCGCGTCATCTCGGGACTCAATGCGGGCGACCGCGTGGTTGCCGCTGAATCGATCCAGGTGCAGGCCCTCTGGCAGCAAGCCCACGGCGAAAGCTCCTAGCAGGGTGCGTCGATGATTCGCGCGTTGATGGGAATTGCGCTGCGCGAGCGCGTGGTGGTCCTCGCGATCGCCGTTTTGCTCGCGGCTGCTGGTGCGTATTCGTTCTCCCAGCTTGATATCGAAGCGTACCCCGACCCTGTCCAGCCGATGGTCGAGGTGCTGACGCTGCCCAACGGACTCGGCGCGGAAGAAGTCGAGAAGCTCGTCACGGTTCCGCTGGAATACGGCCTTAGCGGCATGCTTGGACTTGAATCGCTGCGCTCGATCTCGCTCTTCGGCCTCTCCGATATCCGATGTTACTTCTCGTGGGACAGCGATTACTGGCAGGACCGCGTCGAGACGATCAATCGCCTCGGCATGATAACGCTGCCGCAGGGTATCTCTCCGGGAATTTCGCCGGAAAATCCGATTGGCGAGATCTACCGGTACACGGTCGAGAGTCCCGATCACGATCTGATCCGCGAGAAGGAAATCGAGGACTGGATTCTCGAAAAGCAGCTCAAAACTGTTCCCGGAGTACTCGACGTATCAGGCTTCGGCGGCCTGACCAAGGAATATCACGT
>DASPQU010000256.1:0-3103 GCA_035624805.1 Binataceae bacterium (SeqCode)
AAAGCGATGCGCGCGTGGGGTTTCGACTACGAAAATCTGCGCCGCATCAAACCCGACATCATCATGCTCAGCACCTGCCTGATGGGTCAGAGCGGACCGCTTTCGCGATTCGCGGGATTCGGCAATTTGGCGGCAGCGATCTCCGGTTTCTACAATCTCACGGGATGGGAGGATCGTCCGCCCTCGGGGCCATTCGGCGCGTACACCGACTATGTGGCGCCGCGCTTCACGGCGATCGCGATTTTGGCTGCGCTGGAATATCGACGCAAAACAGGGAAGGGCCAGTACATCGACCAGGCGCAGGGCGAAACCGCGCTGCATTTTCTTACACCCGCGATTCTCGATTACACGGCCAATGGCCGCGTTGATTCCCGCGTCGGAAACCGCGATGCGCGTTTCGCGCCGCACGGCATCTACCCGGCCCGCGCCGACGACTCGTGGGTTGCGATCGTATGTCGCAGCGACGACGAGTTCCGATCGTTGTGCGAAGCGATGAGTCGCCGCAATTTAGCTGCGGACGATCGCTTTGCGAATATGGCGGCGCGCGTGGACAATGCCGCTGCACTCGACGAAATCGTCTCAGGCTGGACGCGTCAGCACGTCGCGCAGCAAATCGAGACGATGCTGCAGGCGCGATCGATTCCGGCGCATGTTGTCGAAAACAGCCGCGACTATCTGCACGACCCGCAAATCCAACATCGCGGCCATTTCGTGGAGCTGCCTCATCCGACACTCGGAAAAGCGGTCGTCGAAGGTCCGCGTGCGAAATTGTCGCGCACGCCGGGCGAAGTTCGCCGCGCCGCGCCGACGCTGGGACAGGACAATCATTATGTCTTCGAATCGATCCTCGGTTACGACGAGGATCGCATAACCGATCTCGCGGCGGCCGGCGTGTTCGGCTGATCGCGATCGAGGGAGGAATGCCGGATGCCGTCGGGAATCGACCATTGCGTTATAGCGGTAAAGGAACTCGAACCTGCGATCGCGAGTTACACAGAGCTTGGATTCAACGTCGTGCGCGGCGGCAAACACAATATCGGCTCGCACAACGCGCTCATCGCGTTTCAGGACGGATCGTATCTGGAGTTGATCGCGTTCCTGAACCCCGTCAAGGGGCATCCCTGGTACGAAGCGCTCGCAAAGGGCGGCGGTCTCGTCGATTTCTGCGGGCGCACGCACGATATCGATCACGACGTACACGCATATCGCGCGGCGGGCGCCTCGATCAGCGATCCGTTCGCGATGACGCGCACGCGGCCCGACGGCTACGAGTTAAAATGGAAGCTCGCGGTTCCCGATCCGCCCTTCAATGGCCTCGTCCCGTTTGTCATCTGGGACGAAACCCCGCGTGACGAACGCGTTCCCCGCGATCGCACGCATCCGAGCGGCGCCACCGGAATCAAACGGATTGCGATCGCATGTCACGATCTCAATAAAACCGCTGAGCTGTATCATCGGATACTCGGCGTCGGCGGCACGCGAATCGATCACGCAGAACTCGATTGCGCAGGCGTGCGAATCCCGTTCGGAACGCAGGAAATCGATTTGATTGCGCCGCGTTCCCGTTCAGGTCCGGTGACGAAATTTCTCGATACGTACGACCACGGGCCGTACGAGGTAACGCTCGCCGGGCCGCACCGTGCGCCGTTCGACCTGGCGCAAACTCACGGCGCGCGATTGCGAATCGAGTGACATCCTGCGCTGGAGGCGCTGACTACGATGGGATCGCAAAAGCTCAGCTTCGGGTTCACGATTCCGCAGCGCGGCCTTTTCTTCGGCGTAGCGACATGGCCCGAGATGGTCGCGCTCGCACGCCGCGCCGAAGAATCCGGACGCTTCGATTCGGTCTGGGTTGGAGACAGCGTGATGGCGAAGCCGCGTCCCGAGGCGCTCACCCTGCTCGGCGCACTTACCGCAGCGACCGGCAAGGTCAGGCTCGGGGTCGGATGTATGGCGAGCTTCCCGATTCGCGATCCGGTGATATTTGCTCATCAATGGGCGACGCTCGACATGATGTCCGGCGGAAGAATGCAGCTCGCCGTATGCACCGGAATCGTCGCGGGCGGCGTGAGCGCGCGCGAAGGAGCGATCTTCGGGGTAAAGGACGGCCAGCGCGGCAATCGGATGGCCGAGAATATCGCGATATGCCGGCGGCTGTGGAGCGAAGACAACGTCAACTTCGCCGGACGATATCGATCATTCGAAGGCGTCACGATCAGCCCCCGCCCGATTCAAAATCCCTGCCCGATCTGGATTGCCGCGAATCCGACTGGAGCGGGCGCCGAGAAGCCGCTCGCGCGCGTCGCGAAAATAGCAGACGGATGGATGACGGTTCAGCTTTTCCCGGGAATGTTCAAGGCGAACTGGGAGAAGGTCTCCGAGGCACTGAGGCGCGAGGGGCGCGATCCCGACGTGTTCCCAAACATCGAGTATCACAACATCAATGTGAACCCCGATCGCGCGGCGGCGCTCGCCGAATCCAAGCGTTTCCTCGACGAATACTACGGTCCCGTTTTCTCGCCCGACATGGTCGAAGCGTGGACTGCTGCGGGCAGCCCGCAGCAATGCGCCGCACATTTGACGGGTCTCGCGCGTGATGGTGCAAAGAGTATCGCGTTGCGCATCACGGGCTGGAACCAGAAGGGCCAGCTTGAGCGTGTGATTTCCGAGGTTATACCGCGCGTCGAAGCATGATTGGCTCCGCCATTGGGACGGGCGTCACCGCCCGTCCCAGAACTCGTTGCGGGTTCTGCGATGCGAAAACGGAAGACAAGCGCGCCACGAAATTCTAAAATCCCGGCCATGAGTGACCACGCTAAAAACGCTGCCGCCGCAAGCAACCCGGAGATTCCCGCCGCGCCGCTGACCGTGGAAGGCTATGCGGTCCTCCATCAGATGTTCCGCCTCCGCCATCGCGCGTGGCGCGCGCTCGATTCTGACGAACGTCGTCAGGTGATCGAAGAGGCGGCGACGGCACTCACGGAAATGGCGGCCCGCGAGGACGGCGACAGCGGCGTTTTTTCGCAGCTCGGACACAAAGGCGACTTGTTGTTCATCCATTTCCGCAAAACCTTCGATGAACTCAATCGCGCGGAACTCACGC
>DASPQU010000257.1:0-5769 GCA_035624805.1 Binataceae bacterium (SeqCode)
CGTGCGCTGGGTGCGGCAGACGCTCGTCGACGCTGGCACGCGGCGCGCCAAGCAGCTCGGCTGGCCGAATACGTACACGTTCACCAAGAGCCTTTCGGAATCGCTGATTCGCGACTACATCGACGCGAATCCAAGCGCGGCGATTGCGGTGGTGCGCCCCTCAATCGTGGAATCATCGGTCGAGAAGCCGTTCTGCGGATGGAATGAAGGTGTGAACACGTCGGCGTCGCTTTCCTATCTGCTGGGGACATTTTTCCGGCAGCTTCCGACCAACGAGAACAAGTGCCTCGATTTGATACCCGTCGACATTGTGTGCCGCGGCATGACGCTGATCGGTGCCGCGCTGGTCGAGCGGCGGCATGAGCAGATGTATCACCTGGCGACGTCGGTGGCGAACCCGTGCGACATGCGGAGGTCGATCGAGCTCACGGGGCTGGGGCACCGGAAGTTTTATCGCGCGCAGGACGGGTTTCATCACAGGCTGCGGCTGCGATTCGATGCGATCCCGGTGTCGAAGACGCGCTACGAGACGCTCTCGGCGCCGGCGCAGAAAATTTTGGTGCAAACGATCAATCGAACCGTCGAGCCGATCTTCGAGCGCGCGCCGCTGGCGCGTCAGGAGCGCGAGCTGGAAAAAGTGATCAAGCTGATCGATCTTTTCGAACCGTTCATCCTGTACAACGACCATGTGTTCGAGGCAGCGAACGTCGAACGGCTGAGCGCGGCGCTGCCGGCGGAGGAGCAAGCGGCATTTGGCTACGACACGCGATCGATCGACTGGTGGGATTACTGGATCAACGTCCACATTCCGGCGCTGCGGAAGTGGTGCTATCCTTTGATCGAGGGCCGTCAGCCGGAAACAGGCCCGCGACGCCATGTTCCCTTCGCGGCTCACCTAGAGGCAAGCGCCGCCGGGGCAGCGGGAACGTCTTCGGCGACCACCTGATACCCGAAAACAGTGTCCATCTTTCTGACCGGGAGCACCGGATACATCGGTGCGCACGTTGCGTCGAATCTGCTCGCGGATCATCGAGAGCCGCTCAACGTGTTGGTGCGCGCGCGCGATGCGCATGAAGCGAAACTGCGGCTGTGGCATGCGCTGCAGCTGCACATGGATTTCGCGCGGTTTGACGGATTTTTACACGAGCGGATGCAGGTTTTTCGCGGCGATTTGACCGCAGAGCGATTCGGGCTAACAGAGGACGAATATCGTCAGCTCGTGCGGTCGACGGATTCAGTGATTCACTGCGCGGCGTCGCTCAATCGAAAATCGGAAAAATCCTGCCTGAACGTGAATTTGCGCGGGACACTCGAAGTGGTTCAGCTCGCCACGCGGGCACGCGACGATCATGGATTGCGGCGGTTCAGCCACGTAAGCACAGTCGCCGTGGCGGGTCAGCGAGCGGATGAGGTGGTGGAAGAAGATTCGGCGATCGATTGGGACCGGTCGGATTACGATCCCTACGCGCGCACGAAGAAATTCTGCGAGCACATGGTGCGACAGCTGCTGAACGAGGTGCCACGGACGATTTTTCGGCCGAGCATCGTGCTGGGGGACAGCCGACGGCCGGAGACGAATCAGTTCGAAATGGTGCGCGCGTTTGTGTTTCTCGCCGGGCTGCCGGTGTTGCCGTTTCGGCCGAGCGACAAAATCGACATCGTGCCGGCGGATTATGTGGCGGGCGCGATCGCTACATTGCACCAAACAGATCGCCCAGCGCATGAGATCTATCACTTGTCGTCGGGAGTTGAATCCGAGACGTTTGTCGAATTGACGGACGCACTGGCGAAAGCGCAGGGCAAGCGCGGACCGACGTACATACCGAGCCTCGAAGGCACTTCGTCGAAGGTGATCAACACGCTCGCCGGACGCGCGGGAAAGATCGGCGGGCTGGCGACATTGCTGAAAGTGTTCCTTCCCTACCTTGTGTGGAACACGGTGTTCGACAACAAGCGCGTGGTGACGGAGATGGGCGCGAAGCCCGCGCGATTTTCCGAATACTGCTATCCGCTGCTGCGATTCAGTCGCGAGCACAACTTCACTTACAAATTCAACGATTTGCCGTCGCAACCCAAGACGAGCGCCGCGATGGAGCCTGCCGCTCCGCGCGTTGCCGCGGCACAGGATTCACGCCGATGATGGATTTGGTGCTACAGGCGTGGGTTGGCGCACTCGTCGAACTAAACAAGCTGCAGTGGATGCTCGGCGCGGGGAAGCCGTGGAAGCCTGGCGAAAAGCTGAAGATTTTGTTTGCCGGTTACAACGGGACGCGCAACACGGGCTCCGACATCCGCGTGGAAGAAATTCTGCGCCAGGTGCGGCGAATTCTGGGGCCCGAGAATATCTCCTTCAGCGTAATGACGCAAGATTTCGACCTCTCGCGCGGATATTTCGGCGACGCGCGACAGGTGCATCTCCCCGATGTCTTTCCGCCGTTTCTCCATCGAGTGGTTCGCGAGCATCACGGAGTGATTGCGTGCGAAGGCTCGATGTTCAAAAGCAAGTTCGCGAATGCGTTGACGGCGATGATGATCGGGTCGCTGGGAATTGCGTCGGTGCAGAACAAGCTCAGCATCGGATACGGCGCCGAAGCGGGACAGATGGACGCATCGCTGCAGAAAATGGTGCGGCGATATTGCCGCGATTCCGTCGTGATTACGCGCAATGTCGAATCGCAGGAAGTGCTCGGCAAGCTCGGCGTTGCGACGGAACTGGGGACGGACACGGCGTGGACGTTCGAGCCGCTGCCTGCAGAGTACGGACGAAAAGCGCTTCGCGAAGCGGGATGGGACGGCAAGACTCCCGTGCTCGCGGTTTGCCCAATCAATCCTTTTTGGTGGCCGGTGAAGCCATCGCTCGTGAAGTGGATCGCGCACGCGAGCGGCGGCGCCTACAAATCGAGCCACTACCGGACCATCTACTTCCACCGCTCGGGCCGCGACGTAAATGCCGCGTACGAAAAATATTTGGCCGAAATGGCTCGAGGAGTCGAACGATACCGGCAGAACCGGCCGGTGTTTGTCGTACTCGTCGCCATGGAGATGCTCGATCGCGACGCCTGCGAGCGGATCGCGACGAAAATCGGTGGCGCGCCGATTTTTGCATCCGATCAGCTCAACATGTACGAGATCGTGAGCATCCTGCGCCAGTGCGACCGGATGCTTTCCTCGCGCTTTCACGCGATCGTCTCGTCGATGCCCGCAGGCGTGCCGTCGGCGGGCGTAACGATGGACGAGCGCATCCGCAACCTGATGCGCGATCGAGGGCACGACCACCTCCTGATGAAGGTCGATGAGACCGATCTTGCGGAAAAGATTGTCGCGGCGCTCGAGGCGCTTGATCGGGAAGCCGACGAGATTCGCACTGCCATGGCCTGCACCGTGGCGCGCAATCTTCGAACCATGGCGCGGATGGGCCTTTATCTCGAAGAGAACGTCGCCCGCCAGTATCCGGAATTCCCCATTCGTAAAGGCGTACTCAGCTGGGAGGAGTATCTGCCGCCGCTGAGTTCGGAGTTGCGCTGTCTGCTCCAAAAACACGCCGGAGCCGTGGCCGCATGACGTTTGTCGAAGACATCCTGATGCGCCTCGAGCAGGCTGGAAAAGCGCCGGTGATGCGCGAAGCTCGCGACGGACGGCTCGTGGCAACGACGGCAGCTGAATTAGTCGTGATGGTAAAGCGAGCGCGCGGGTTTCTGGCCGGGTGCGGGCTTAATCCTGGCGACCGCTGCGTGCTACTTGCTCCAAACAGCGTGCGCTGGGCGGCGCTCGACATCGCGATGATGGCCGAGGGGCTGGTGACGGTTCCGCTGTACGCGCGGCAGGCGCCAGCGGAACTCGTCGGCATGATGAAAGATTCGATGCCCTCGCTGATAGTTTGCGATCCGAGCCTCGTATCGGCGATTCGCAATGCGTGGACGGGCGGTCCGCCGGTCGTGTCGGTCGAAGAAGCGTTTCAGGTGCGAATCGGAACCCCCGCTCCGCCCGTGCATCACGCCGATCACGATACGGTGACGATCATCTATACGTCGGGTACCTCCGGCGAGCCGAAGGGCGTGGTACTTAATGCAGGCAATGTGAATCACATGCTGTGGTGCACGAATTCCCGTCTCGATCAATTGATGGGCACGAGTGCCGGGCCTGACCGAATCTTTCACTACCTTCCCGTCTGCTTCGCAGGCTCCTGGATCTTGATGCTGACGGCGCTCACGCGATCGAGCGTTTTGACGCTTTCGACCGATCTGAACAAGCTCGCCGACGAATTGAAACTCGCGCAACCCGACTATTTTCTGAACGTCCCGACACTACTTGAGCGGGTGCGGACAAGGGTCGAAGAAACGATTGCGAAGCGCGGAATCGCCAATCGAATATTCGTACGGGCCAAGAGAGAATATCTGCGGCGAGAGGCAGGACGCAGTCAGCGACTTGACTCTTTCTATCTCTGGATCGCGAATACTCTTCTCTTCCCGAAGATTCGCAAGAGCATCGGCGGCCCGAATCTTCGAGCACTGATTTGCGGATCGGCCCCGCTGGCAGTCGAAACGCAGATGTTTTTCATGATGCTCGGAATTCCGGTGCTTCAGGTCTACGGCCTCACAGAAACCACTGCGATCTGCACGATGGATGACCCGCGCCATTTCGCCCCCGGACGCGTTGGTCCGGCGATTCCAGGAATCGAAATGACGCTAGGGCAAAACAGCGAGATTCTCGTCAAAGGCCCCAACATTTTCCCGGGCTACTGGAGGCGGCCGGAAGAAACGGCCAAGGTTCTTGCTGGAGGATGGTTTCACACAGGCGACCAAGGTGACGTCGACGAAAGCGGAAACTGGCGGATAACAGGCCGAATCAAGAATCTGATCATTTTGAATTCGGGTCACAACATCGCGCCCGAGCCGATCGAAGAGGCGATCGCTGCGCGACTGCCTGAAGCACAGCACGTAATGCTGCTCGGCAATCAGCGGAGTTTTCTTGCCGCGATCGTGACGTCTACGGGCACGAACGGCGCGTCGAACGGCCTGCGCCGCGAACGCGTGCAGACCGCGCTCGACGCACTCAACACTCGCTTGCCGCACTACAAACAGATTCGCGCATTTTATATTGCAATGGAACCGTTCACGATCGAAAGCGGGTTGCTCACGGCCAATGGCAAGCTGAAGCGCGACGTTATTGCCGCGCGTTTCTCCGCTGAAATCGAATGCCTGTACCAGAAGAGGCCTGCATGAAGAGTTTTCAGGGGAAGACTCTTTCCTGGCAGGTCGGCAACGGGACGATCGAGCTGTTGCTCGACCGCGCGCCGTGCAACGAGATCGGATCGGCCACGCTCGGCGAGCTCGAGAAATTCGCCGCGGCGCTCGAATCGTTGCAGCGAGATACGCACGCGCTGATCATTTCCAGCGCGCGAGCGGAGGGATTCTGTGCGGGAGCCGATCTGCGCGAATTGTACGAGAGCTCGCAGGAAATGCGCGCATCGGAGCGCGTCTCTGCAGTCCGCGATTTTCTGGAACGAATTCACCGCGTGATGAATGCGATCGACGCGGCGCCGCTCACGACGATTGCTGCCGTGCATGGCGTGACGTTCGGGGGCGGGTTCGAACTGGCGCTGACGTGCGATCTGATCATCGCGGACAAGATGGCGCGATTTTGCTTTCCGGAGCTGCGCCTGGGAATGATCCCGGGATTTGGCGGAATTCCGCGCCTCAAGCGCGATATCGGCAATGCAATGGTGCGTGATTTGTTGCTTACGGGCCGCAGCATCAATGCGACGAAGGC
>DASPQU010000258.1:0-5781 GCA_035624805.1 Binataceae bacterium (SeqCode)
CGGCAACTACGATGATTTCATTCAGACTGACGCATCGATCAACCCCGGCAATTCGGGCGGTCCGCTCTTTGATGTCGACGGCCGCGTAGTCGGAATCAATACGGCCATCTACAGCCGCACGGGCACCAGCGCCGGTATCGGATTCGCGATCCCGGTGACGCTTGCCAGGCACATCGTCGATCAGCTCAAGAGCACGGGTCGCGTGGTGCGCGGATGGCTCGGCGTGGAGATTCAGGAAGTTACCGCCGACCTCGCACAATCCTTCGGACTCGCCAAGCCGGAAGGCGCTCTGGTGGCCAGCGTTGACAAGAGCGGTCCTGCGGCCAAGGGCGGAATCGAGCGCGGAGACGTTATCCTGACCTTCGACGGCAAGCCTGTAGTCGATGAACACTCGCTGCCGGTTCTGGTTGCCGATACCCCCATCGGCAAGAAGGTCCAGGTTGACATCATCCGCAATGGAAAAGCGCAGAAGCTCGAAGTCTCCGTCGGAGAGCTTAAGGAGGCGAACGTCCAGACCGCGAAGGCCGAAGAGGCCGGCGGAAGCTGGGGAATGCAGGTCGGCGACCTCACTCCTGAAATCGCCAATCAGTTCCATATTCAGGCTGACAAGGGCGTCGTGATTCGTCGTGTTGCGCCGGATTCTCCGGCCGCGGACGCGGGCCTGATGGCGGGTGATGTGGTGCTCGAGATCAACCACGAGAAAATCGGCTCGGCGGACGAATTCATGAGCAAGGCGAAGTCTGCCAAGCAGACCAAGAAGCCGGCTTTGTTGCTGGTTCAGCGAGGTGGGGCAACGCTGTACACTGTTATCAAACCGAAAGAGGGCTAATCGATCCGGGGGTAGTCCTCCCACTCCCAATCGTTGCCGGGCGGCGCGACGCTGGTGAGGCGTCGCGCCGTCTTTGCTATTGTGCGCGGTTGTGATTTAGAAGTCCTCGCCCCGTTGGGGAGAGGACGGCGCGAAGCGCCAGGTGAGGGTCGGTTTTCAGCGCGCCGCGAATAGCGACGCGCGATTCAAGTAATCGCGCGCAAATGACGCGCTGCGTAAGGACCCTCAGCCGCAGCAAAAAAATGCTGCGACCTCTCCCTGTCCGGGCGAGGTTCTGCAAAGGAGCTTCGGAAAATTCGACTTCTTCACAGACCTCTGCGAAACCTGTCTTGACGTGATCAAGTGCACACAAGCAGCTGCTTCTGAGACGCGCCGATGAGCGACAGAACCTTCGACGCGATCATCGCAGGCGCGGGGCCTGCCGGACTTGCGACCGCTCTTTATCTGTTGCGCCGTCGCCCCGACTTGCGCAGCAGGGTCGCTGCGATCGAAAAGGCGCGCCATCCGCGGCCCAAAACGTGCGCCGGCGGCCTGATTCCGAAAACCATGCTCGCGCTTCGCGAGCTTGAGATCGAACTCGACGTTCCCCATGTCGAGGTGGTGCACGGAACTGCACACACGCCGATAGGCAGCGACGTCGACATGTTTCGCGGCGACACGCTGTGCACCGTAATCCGACGCGACGAATTCGACGCTCTGCTCGCGCGCGCAGCGCGCGAGGCCGGTCTCGACCTGATCGAGAACACGCGTGTTCTCGGCATTGAACAGGACTCGGGATCGGTGCGTGTCACGACCGATGGCGGCACGTTCGAACCCGCGATCGTCGTCGGCGCAGACGGTTCCGGAAGCCGGGTGCGAACGTCGGTTTTCGGGCAGCGCAAGGAATCGATAGGGCGCGCGCTGATGACCGATGTCCCGGCCGCGGCCGCGCCGGAGTTTATCGAGCGTCGATACATTTTCGATTTTCGATGCGTCGCCGCAGGCGTGGGCGGATACTCGTGGGCGTTTCCGTGTCTCATCGACGGACGCCCGCATCTCAATGTCGGTATCTACGAGCAGCGTCCCAGGCACGATGGATCCAATGGCGCTGTTCAGTCGTCAGATAACAAATTGCTCTTCGATCAGCTTTGCGCGTCATTCCCGGGCTTCGGCCTCGACAGGATCGGGCGCCGCGAGATGCCGTTCAAAAGTTTTCCGATTCGATGGTTCGATCCGTCGGACCGATACGTCGAGCGCCGCGTGATTCTCGCCGGCGACGCTGCAGGAGTCGATCCGCTTATGGGCGAGGGCATCTCCACCGCGTTCGAGCACGGACGCCTCGCCGCGGGCGCGATCGCCGATTTTCTCGACGGCAAAGCCGACGCGCTGAAGCGTTACGACGCCGAGCTCCATCGCAGCGCGATCGGTCGCAAGCTCGAAAAGCTCGCGTTCGCAGCGCGAAGTTTTTATGGACCGCACTATCGCGCGTTTTTCAGAATCGCGATGGTGAGCCGCTCCGCGCAGGCGATAGGCGTCGACTGGTTCAACGGCTCTGCTCATCTCGACGAGCTATCGACGCCGACGCTGCTCGCGCGATGGGCGCGGGCGATTCTTTTCAACACTCCCGTCAGGTAGCATCGGCATTAGCGATCTGTGATGGAGCCGGTCTCGACTCGAAACGATGGCGCGTAAACGGAAGAAGCAAAGACGTTCGCGCAGCTTTCTGGCAATTGCTGCGATTGCGGTGCTGATCGCGGGATTCGTCGCGCGTCGTGTGATGGTTCCGTATATGATGCACGCGCTGACGTATCGCCCGCCTGACCATCCACAAGCAGCGCACGACGACTCCGCTTCGGGCGGGGACAATGCGAATCCGCCCGTCGCATCGAATCTGCACGACGACAAATCGACCAATCCGAACGCGTCGCCGGCGCCGTCGGACGAACGAATAACCGAGCACGACCGCCGCGCCCTCGATGAGCTGATCAAGCAGAAGTCACACTGAACATGGATGGTCACCGTCTTGAGCGGAGCGAGGTTGCAGAACCTCTCCCGGATCAGGGAGAGGTCGGAGCATGTTTTGCTCCGGGTGAGGGTCGCTACCGCGCCCGCACTCTTCGCGCGCGATTGCTTGAGTCGCGCGTCGCTATTCGCGACGCGCTGAAAGCGGGCCCTCACCTGGCGCTTCGCGCCTTCCTCTCCCCGACGGGGCGAGGATTTACAAGCTGACTATGGCGGAATCCATCCAACTCTCCGACGACCTTGGCTTTCGCGTCGAGCTCGCCGGCGCGCCGAAGCGAATCATTTCGCTCGTGCCAAGCTGGACCGAGACGCTCTTCGCCCTCGGCGCGCGCGGCAATGTCGTTGGCGTCACGAAATTCTGCGTCGAGCCTGCCGACGCCGTCGCGAGCGTCACAAGGGTAGGGGGCACCAAGAATCCTGACCTGCGCCTGATTGCGAAGCTGGAGCCGGATCTCGTCATCGCCAACGCCGAGGAGAATCGTCGCGAGGATATCGAGAAGATTCGCGCCTCGGGCGTGCCGGTTATCGTGACCTATCCCCGAACCGTCGGAGGCGCTGTCGAATCGATCCTGAAACTTGGAAAGGCCGTCGGATGCGAGGCGGAGACGGACGCGATGGCGCGCGATATCGTGCGCGTCGTGAGCGGAATCGAGGCCGCGACGGGAGTATGGGCGCGGCTGCGTTTTCGCGTGTTCTGTCCTATTTGGAAAAATCCGTGGATGGCCTTCAACGCGGATACCTACGCGCACGACGTGCTCAGGATGCTCGGCTTCAACAATATCTTCGCATCAGCCGGTGAGCGCTATCCGATGACCACGCTCGACGCCGCGCTCGAACTGAAACCCGACATCGTGCTGCTGCCCGACGAGCCTTACGCGTTCGGCGATCGCGACGTCGAGGAGTTGAAGTCGATGCTTCCGGCGCCGCTGGCGCGCCGCGTGCTCGTCGTCAGCGGTCGCGACCTCCATTGGTACGGCGTTCATATGGTGCGCGGCCTCGCCACGCTCGCCGATCGCCTGGGACGCCTGCGCGCCGCGATCGTGTGACGTTGGGGTTGCCCTCGCCCCGTTGGGGAGAGGACGGCGCGAAGCGCCAGGTGAGGGTCGGCATTCAGCGCGTCGCAAGGCGACGCGCGATTCAGGTGGTCGCGCGCGAAGCGACGCGCGGGTTTGCGCATATCCGTCGATCATTCTAACTATTCGGGCTGGACCCTCGCCCTGTCCTTCTCCCTGATCCGGGAGAGGGGATAAGAAGGGTCCCTCTCTTCGATTCGGGAGAGGGGATAAGAAAAATGTCTCGCTCAGATCCCGGAGGGGGGACCCAAAAGGTCACTCTTCGTGATCCGAGGGGTGGGCTTAGAAGGCCCTCCCCCTGACCAGGGGGAGGGCAAGCGGCGCGGCGGACAGCGTGGAAAAGCAATCGCGACTCTATGGGCTCGGGCGACATCGGAGCCCGCGAAAATCTTTGAAAGAAATCGCCGTGACGCGCGGGTGAGGGTATTGCCGAAACTCGCGGACGCATAACGCCCGCGAATGAATCACTTAATTAAGGAGAACTGCTGCGATGCCGTCGAATCCTCCGCTTACCGGACTCAAGGTCCTGGACCTCACCAAGCTCGCTCCGGGACCGTTCTGCACGATGATCCTCGGCGATCTCGGCGCGGACATAATCAAAGTCGAAGAGCCGGGCGCCCCGACCGGGCGGCGCGCGGCGCAGGCCGGCAAGGCTGTCGTGCAAAGCGTGGTGGGACCGTTCGGCAGCTCGCCTCTCAATTCTCTCAATCGCAACAAGAAATCGATCGCGCTCAATCTCAAGTCCGGCCCCGGCAAGGAGGTCTACCTCCGACTCGCGCAGCGCGCCGACGTTATCGTCGAGGAATATCGCCCGGGCGTCGCGAAGCGCCTCGGTATCGATTACGAAACGCTCTCGAAGCGTAATCCCGGACTGATCTATTGCGCGATCACCGGCTACGGGCAGGACGGGCCGTATCGCGACATGGTCGGCCACGATCTCAACTATATCGCTACCGCTGGCGCGCTCTCGCTGTTCGGGCGTCCCGGCTCTCCGCCGACGATTCCGCACAATCTGCTCGCGGATTACGCGGGCGGCGGGATGCACGGCGCTATCGGCATCCTGGCCGCGATCATAGCGCGCACGCATACCGGACGCGGGCAGTACGTGGACATCGCGATGCTCGACGGAACGATGGCGCTGCTCGCGTATTCGTTCGCCGCGTACTATGCGAACGGAAAACTGCCGCGACCGGGCGAGACCACGATGGACGGCGCGATCCCGAACTACGAGGCCTATCGGACCGCCGACGACAAATACATCACGATCGGCGCGATCGAGCCGTGGTTCTTCGCCAATCTGTGCCGCGCGCTCGGATGCGACGAGTACATCCCGTATGAATTCGATGCGAGCAAGCGCGCCGAGATCCGCGAGCGCTTCACGCGCGAGCTGCGGATGAAAACGCGCGACGAATGGTTCGAAATCCTGAGCAAGACGGACATATGCGTGGGGCGGATGCTCACCCTCGACGAGGTCGGCAACGACCCGCACATACTGGCGCGCAAGATGATTGTCGAGCTGGACACGCCGAGCGGAGAAAAAGTCAAGCAGGTCGGGATTTCATACAAACTCTCGGACACGCCGGGATCGATTCGCTCGCTGGCGCCGACGATGGGCCAGCATACGAACGAGGTCCTCACGGATTTGGGCTACGCGATGGAACAGATCGAGCGCTGGAGAGAAGAGGGCGCGATCAAGTAGGGGCGGGGTTACATAATATCTCTAGCGGGAGATTCACGATTTTACTTCTCGACCGCAAGATCGATTTCGCTGCATCCTTGAACAGACAACGCGGAGCCCTGCGAACTGAGCCGATATCCGCTTCCATCACTCTCGTAGATGTACGGGTGACCCCAAGGATCGAATAAGGCTTTCACTGA
>DASPQU010000259.1:0-7769 GCA_035624805.1 Binataceae bacterium (SeqCode)
CAAGGCCGCCAAGCCCGGGCAGGACCTGCGCTTCGATCGTCCCGCCATCGGTCCCGCAACGATCGAGGTTCTTGCGCAAGTCGGCGCGACGATGCTCGGTGTCGAAGCTGGGATGTGCCTGATCCTGGAACGCGAACGAACACTCGAGCTCGCGCGCAATTCGAACGTCACGGTTTACGGACATGCCTGAGCTGCGCGCTGCAGTCGTGGGAGCGGGACGATTGGGATCGTTGCACGCCGCCAAGTATGCTGCGCTCGACGGCGTTCGCCTCGACTGGATCGTCGACGTCGATCGCGAACGCGCTCAGACGCTTGCCGGCCGTTTCGGCGCTGATGCGCTCACCGACTATCGCGAGCTTGCGGGCAAAACCGACATTGTGACCGTCGCGTCTCCCGGCGTGACGCATTTTGAAATAGCATCGCATCTCCTGGATGCCGGCTTCGACGTACTGCTGGAAAAGCCGATGGCGACTACGCTTGACGAAGCGCGCGCGCTTGCCGCCCGCGCACAGCGATCGGGACGAATCCTGCAAATCGGCCATCTCGAACGCTTCAATCCGGCGATCCTGCGTCTGCGATCGATTCTGAAGAATCCCCGGTTCATCGAATGCCATCGTCTAGCGCCGTTCACGGAGCGCGGCACGGATGTCGATGTCGTTCTCGACCTGATGGTGCACGATCTTGACGTGATTCTCTCGCTCGTCGCGGCGGAGCCCGTGTCGGTCGAGGCGATCGGCGTGGCAGTACTAACCGACCAGGTCGACGTCGCCAATGCGCGTCTCAGGTTCGCCGACGGCCTCATCGCAAATCTCAGTGTCAGCCGCGTCGCGCCGCGCCGCGAGCGCAAGATTCGATTCTTCCAGCCCGACGCGTATATCTCGCTCGACTACGAAGCGCGGCGTCTCCAGGTTTATCGCAAGAGTCCGCCGCCTGAAGGCGGCGCTTATCCGGTAATCTCCGCCGAACAGATCGATCTCGGCGAAGCGGATCCGCTTGCAGACGAAGTCGCGTCGTTCGTGCGCGCGGTCGTCGCGCGATCGACTCCTGCCGTGACCGCGCACGACGGGCTTCGTGTGATCGATTTGATCGAACGCATCCGCGCCGCGATGGAGCAGCCGCAATCCGCCCCATGACTCAGCCGTCCTCGACGTCCGAGGCCGCGCCCCATCGCGCCCGGCGCATCATGATTATCGCCGGCGAAGCCTCCGGAGACCTCCACGGCGCCGATCTGGCCCGCGAGATTCTGAGACGCAATCCCGGATGCGATCTGTTCGGGATCGCGGGCGAGAAGATGCGCGCGGCGGGCGTGCGCGCGCTGTATCGAATCGAGGATATTCACGGGCTCGGGCTTACAGAGCTCGCATCGACGCTGCGGCTCACACTGTCGGCGATGCGCCGAATGCGCACGATCGTGCGACGCGAGAAACCCGACCTTGTGATCCTTATCGATTACGCGGAATTCAATCTCGTGCTCGCGGGAATCGCGCGGCGGGCGGGCGTTCCCGCGCTCTACTACATCACGCCGCAGGTATGGGCGTGGCGCCGCGGACGGGTGCGCAAAATTGTCGCTCGCGCGAATCGAATCGCGGTTGTTTTTCCCTTCGAGCGCGATCTCTATTCTGCGGCGGGCGAGCGTGTGAGTTTCGTCGGGCATCCATTGCTCGATCGCGTCGCCCCCGCTCAGGGCCGCGCCGAAACGTTGAAGCGATACGGTCTCGCGCCGTCGTCGCGGATCCTCGCGCTCCTTCCCGGAAGTCGCCGCGCCGAAGTGCGATATATCGCGCCCGCAATGATCGAATCGGCGCGAATCCTCGCCCGCGATCACAACCTTGTCCCGGTGATTGCTCTGGCCCCTACTTTGAGTCACGAAGTCTTCGAGGCCGAAGCCGGCGTCGGTCTCGACGGTATGCATGTGGTCGAGAACGACACATATAGTATCGTTGCGGCCAGTGAGCTGGCTCTCGTCGCCTCAGGGACGGCGACGCTGGAGACAGCGCTGCTCGGATGTCCGATGGTCATCGTCTACAAAGTTTCGCCCCTCACATATCGTCTCGGCAAGACTTTGGTGACCGGCGTCAAGTACATCGGAATGCCCAATATTCTTGCCGGCGAACAGATCGTCCCCGAACTCGTGCAGGGAGACCTCACCGCACGAAACCTCGTGCGCGCCGCCGAGCCGATGCTCAGCGAATCGATACGCGCGCAAACCGTCGCGAAGCTTAAAGCGCTTCGTGCTCAGCTTGGGGAACCAGGCGCGGCGGGACGCGTGGCGGAAATCGCGCTGGGCATGATCCAATGAAAATCTTCACTCCACTTGCGCGCCGCTCGCTCTCATACGTGCGGCCCTACATTTTCCCGCCGCTGACGTTGCTGATCCTTTCGATGCTGGTGCTGAGCGCGACCAACGGCGCAGTCCCGTTCGTCGCCCGGCGGTTCATCAACCAGCTCTCGACGATCAAAGACGTTAAGGCTCTGCAAACGATCTCAATTGAGATTCTCGGAATTTTTCTCGCGCGTTCGCTTGCCGGTTTCGGGCGCGACTACCTCAACGCTTACATCGGGCAGCGGATGGTGCTCGATATCCGTTCCGACTTGAACAGCCGCCTGCAGCGGATGTCACTTTCGTTTTTCAATCGCACGCCGACCGGCGCGATGATGTCGCGAGTCATCAACGATGTCGGCTTGGTCACGGCCGGCATCACCAACGGCGCGTTTTCGATAATCGGCGACGGCGCGTCGCTCGTAGCCGTCGTATTCGCGGCATTTTGGATCGACTGGAAGCTCGCGCTGATCGCTTTCGTCGTATTTCCCGCCGCCGTCGGCCCTGTCACTCAGTTCTCACGCAAGGTGCGCCGCGCGACCCGCAAGGCGCAGCAGCAGATGAGTGGCATTACGATTCTCCTGCAGGAGGCGTATCAGGGTAATCGCGTCGTAAAGGCCTTCGGGATGGAGGAATATGAGCGCGGTCGATTCGACGCCGAGCTGCGGCGACTGTTTCGCACCTCGATGCGCGCTTCGACAATCAAGGCGATGACGGGACCGCTCATCGAAGCGATGGCCGCGATCGCGATTGTCGTCGTCCTGTGGTACGGGACCGCGTCTGTTGTCAGCGGCGGGCGCAGTGTCGGGACCTTCGGCGCGTTCCTCGCCGCGATGCTGATCATCTACGAGCCGTTCAAGCGCCTGGCCGGCACCAACAATACGATCCAGCAGAGCCTCGCGGCGGCAGAGCGCGTGTTCGAGATGATGGACGAGCAGATCGAGGTCGTCGACGAAACCGGCGCTCTCGAGCTCCCGTCCGGCAAACATTCGATCGCGTTCGAGAACGTCAGCTTCCGCTACGGTGACGAATGGGTGCTTCGCGACATCAACCTGGAGATTGGCGCAGGCAAAGTCGTCGCGCTGGTCGGGATGAGCGGCGGCGGCAAGTCGACGATCGCCGACTTGATTCCGCGCTTTTACGACGTGCAGAAAGGCCGCGTCGCGATCGACGGAATCGACGTTCGCGAGCTAACGCTCGCCTCGCTGCGCGCGCAGATCGGAATCGTTACGCAGCATACTTTCCTGTTCAACGATACGATCCGGGCCAATATCGCGTACGGCAGCCACGAGCGCGGCGACGACGAGATTATCGCCGCAGCGCGCGCGGCAAACGCTCACGATTTTATTTCGAAGCTTCCCCACGGCTACGACACGATAACCGGCGAACTCGGAGTTCGGTTGTCGGGCGGCGAGCGTCAGCGTATCGCGATCGCACGGGCGCTTCTGAAAAACGCGCCGATTCTGATCCTCGACGAGGCGACCTCGTCGCTCGATTCCCAGGCCGAGCGTGCCGTTCAGGAAGCGCTGGAAAATCTGATGGCGAATCGCACTACGCTGGTGATCGCGCATCGCCTGTCCACGGTTCGGCGCGCCGACATGATCGCGGTCGTGGTGCGCGGCGAAATCGTCGAGCGCGGCACGCACGACGAACTGCTCGAGATCGGACGCGAGTATCGCAAGCTGCACGATCTCCAGTTCATGACCGCGCCTGAGGCAAGCGAGAACGGCCAAACAGAATTGGCGAACGAAAGCTGATCGTCCGAACGCTACGCCGCAGACGATGCGGCGACCGACGGCTCAACGTGCAAATCGTTCGAAACCTCGTTGCCGCGCCGACATTTGAGAATCATCTCCGAGCGCGCGACGTAAGCGACGTCCTCGACCTTAAAGCCGTGCTGATTGAGAATCTCTTCCAGACCGGTGCGCGTGTAATGCGTGATGTGTTCGTCCTTGTATCCGCCCGGCATCAGAAAACCATACAGCGGCTCGATAATCCGCCATCCCAACGTCGCGTAGTCCGGCGTTCCGATGATCAGCGTCCCACCCGGACGCAGCACGCGTCGCATCTCCGTGAACAGCACATCGTCGAACGGGATGTGCTCGATCACTTCGGAACTGATGACGCAATCGAAGGCGCCGTCGCGAAACGGCATCGCAAACGCGGAGGCGCGCGCGATCGGAATCCCGTAGTGGCGCAGGAATCGCAGCTTGGGAAATGAAAAATCGAATCCGATCACATTGTTGAGGCTTTGTACGATGACGCTGGAACCGCAGCCCGCATCGAGTACGCGCTCCGACCCGCGCGCCCAGTTGAGCGCGATCCAGTGGCGGCGACGCTGCCAGTAACGCTGCGGGGGAATAATGCTGTAGAAGGCGCGCTCGTCGTAATCGGCAGACTCAAGCGAGTTGCGCAGCTTCCACAGCTTGATCGCAGAGCGCGCGATATCGATTCCGAAACGCACCAGCCGTGCGTGCGAGCGTCCTGCTCCGCGCGGAAAATACGTGAACGGAACCTCGATGACGCTGAACCCGGCGGCGTACGCTTTGACGAGTATCTCTTCGAGCACCTCGAAATTGGTCGAATCGATTTCCAAACCTGCAAGCGCGTCGCGACGATACAGGCGGAAGCCGCTCGACATGTCGCCGATCGGCACCGACAGCATGGTGCGGAGCGTGAAATTGAGCACGTCGCTCATTTTCTTGCGCAGGAACGAACTGTACGCGACGCCGCCGCGCGTGTATCGCGAGGCGATGACGATATCGGCGCGGGTGCGCGCCCGCCACATCTTGTGGACGAAGTCCGGTTCGTGCGACAGGTCCGCGTCGAGCGTCAGAAAATAATCGCCGCGGGCTTCCGCGAATCCCGTCGTCAACGCCCCCGCGTATCCGCGCCTGCGCTCCGCAAGCACACGACATCCGAGTTCATTCGCGACCTCGACGGTGCCGTCAGTCGAGCGGCCATGAACGACGAGGATCTCGAAGCTCAGGCCTTCGCGCGCGAAAACGGTCTTGAGCCGCGGCACGAGGCTTCGGATATTTTCCGCCTCATTGACGACCGGGAGAATTACGGAAACATCCATGCGTGTTCGATTATCCGGAAATCCATGACGAATGGAACAATCGCGAGCACCGACTTTGATCTCCAGGGGTGCTTGCCGTACCTGCTGTTGCTCCGTAACTTTATTATCCTGAGGTGGTCGGACGGGGATGCGGACGTTCAACTTTTTCTTCGCAGGCACGATCGCTGCGATCCTATCGATTCTCGCGATAGCTCCGTCAAATTCCGCGTACGCGGCGCGCGCGCGTCGCCCCGCGCAGGCGCGCCCCGCTCATCACGCGCAACCATCACAGCCGGTTCCTGCGGTCCCGCTCGCGAGCATCCACGTTTTCGGAGACCGTCCCGCACCGTTCGCGCTCGACGCGAAGGCCGCGATGCTCATCGATGCGCGCACGGGCACAGTGCTCTACTCATACAACGAGCATCAGAAGATGCAGCCGGCGAGCCTCGCCAAGATCATGACCTTCTATCTCACCCTCCAAGCGCTCGACGAAAAACGCATCACGCTCGATACTCAGGCGACGATCAGCGAGGCGGCCTGGCGCCTGTCGATGGACGAAAGCGTATCGCGGATGTTCCTCGGCGTGGGACAGAAGGTCCCCGTGCAACAATTGCTCTACGGCCTGATGGTGTCGTCGGGCAACGATGCGGCGATCGCGCTCGCGGAATATCTCGGCGGCAGCTCTGACGGTTTCACAACACAGATGAACGAAAAGGCCGGGCAGCTCGGACTGGACGAGACGCACTTCGCCAATCCCGACGGATTGCCCGCCGAAAACGAGTACACGACCGCATCCGACATGGTGAAGCTTGGACGCGCGTTGCTGACGCGTTTTCCGAATGCGACCACGTACACGGGCGCGCGCGAATACACGTTCGATAAAATCACTCAGCGCAACTTCAACACGCTGCTCTTCTATGATCCGCGCGTGAACGGAATCAAAACCGGGCATGTGGCAGAAGCGGGGTTCCATCTTGTTGCGTCGGCGAACGCAGAAGGAATGTCGCTGATCTCAGCGGTGATGGGCTCAACCAGCATGGAGAAGCGACGTGTCGAAACCAAGAAGCTTCTCGATTGGGCGTTCCGGACTTTCGCAACGGCGCATCCGGACTTGACCAGGATCGTGCCGTCCGCGATGCCCGTCTATCAGGGCGTTGTGGATTCGGTGAAGATCGGCCCCGCGTCGGATTCATATGTGACCGTCGATCGCGGCAAGGAAGGCGCGGTGACGGCGTCGTACGCGCCCAAAGCGAAGTACCTTGTCGCGCCTGTTGCAAAGGGCGACGCGGTCGGAGAGATCACTGTGATGCAGGAAGGGAAACCAATCGCAACGATCGCGGCGGTGACGGATGCTGCGGTCGCGCGCGGCGGTTTCCTAAAGCGCCTGCGCGACCGCATACGCCTGATGCTCTAGGACATCAGCCTCCCACTCCCGCCTGTGCGTAGCATCGCATCCGTCCCCGAACGGACGATCGACAGTTGATTGACGCTGCTTAATGCTTTGCCGCCCATAGCAGGATTCCCGTGCCTCCCGCCAGGCGTCCCACGCCCGATGCGACTTCTGCACTCGTCCGCCATGCCTGATTGCTCTGATTCGAGAGGTGATTTTCGAGCGCCATCTTCTGTTCGGGATCGAGTTGGTCGTAAGAGGCGTTGTAATAGCTCGGCGCGTAAGCTTGCGCAGAGTTTTGCGGATCAAACGCGGCGCATCCTGAAAGCGACGCGATAGCTGCGATCAAGGCCGATAGCAGCAGTATCCGTGTGCGGGATCTTTTTGATGATTTCGGAGTATTCATTGTCCCCACTCCCTTGCTGGTCCGCCCTTTCGACGCGCGTCCTACCCGGATCGTTTACGCTCCCGCGCGATGCGAACGTTTCACGTGAAACATTTTCGCTGCGTCGACGAATAAAACACGAAGAAAAGACGAAACTGACCACTGAATCGACGTAAACAGATCTCGTCTACGTTTCGTCTCATGAGCGGATGCGGGTAGCATCGGGCCCAACGGCCACGGTGATTCATCATGGCCGACGTGTTCAGGGGCGACCGCTTCAGTGGAGTTTTCGGATGAGGAATTGTGCAGGCAAGTCGCCGGCGGCGACACTGTCGCGTTCGACGCTTTGGTCGAGCGCTACCAGGCGCGCGCCTATCGACTTGCATGCTCGATTCTCGGCAACGAAGCCGACGCGCGCGACGTATCGCAGGACGCTTTCATCCGTCTCTACGAAGCAGCGGGCCGTTTCGACGAGCGCTCGAAATTCTCGACGTGGTTCCACCGTATCCTGGTCAACCTGTGCATCGACCATCAGCGGCGAAATCGATGGTGGCGCAAGATGGTGCCGATTGGAAAACGCGACGACGATCCTGACGCGCCCGAGATCGATTTT
>DASPQU010000260.1:0-7474 GCA_035624805.1 Binataceae bacterium (SeqCode)
CCCGCCTTCGAGCGAACCACCTGGGTGAGCCGCGACGCGAATCCGCCGCCGCCCAGGATGTAGTTCATCACCTGGATTTTGTAGTAGTCGGGATTGCTGCGCGCGATTCCTCCGAATCCCATTATGATATTCGCTTGTGCGACGTTGCGATCGATCAGCTCGGGATGGAGCCCGGCCGCGACGTTGGGGGCAGGCGGTTCGGGTTGCGCCGGCACCGCGCCTGAGAGCGACGCGAATTCCTGCTCGAGCTTGGCCTTGATCTCGTCGGCGTTGACGTCACCGGCCACGGCGATCACCGCGCTGCCCATCTTGTAGTGGGCGTCGTAAAAACTATGGATGTCTTCCGGGGTCAGTTTTTCGACGCTGTCGGCATAACCCTCGGACGGATGCCCATACGGACTGTCGCCGAAAAGCATCCGATTGAATTTCACCCCGGCAACGTATCCGGGCTGCTCTTCCTGCGCCTTGATCGCGGCGACCTGCTCCGCGCGCTTGCGCTCGATATCCTCCGGCGCCAGACGCGGCTGCGTGAGCGCCTGCGCGAGCAGATGAAGCGTATCGTCGCGATATTTCGAGAGCGAAGTCATTCCGGCCGATGCGAAATCGCGCCCTCCGTCAACGCTCACCGAGCTGCCCATGAAATCAACCTTGCGATTGAACTCCTCGGGCGTGAGATCGCGCGTGCCGAGGGTCAGGCACTCGGCTGTCAGCGACGCGAGTCCCGGATGATCTGCGGGATCACGGCGCGAACCCGCATCAAACGCGATCGCCATCGTCACCATCGGAAGCTGATGCTGCTCCGATACGAGAAGCACGGCGCCGTTGGAAAGCGTCATCCGTTTGATATCCAACGCGCACGCATCGCCGGCCGCGAGCACGCGAATCGAGAGAACTGCGACGACTATTGCGAGGAATCGAAAGCGCGTTTTCACAGCGCACCTCCGATCGACGCGGAATGATGCACCATCCCGCCTTCACCGCCTCCGTGGCCGGCCCCCGGCGGGAGCACTCCTGTCGGCTCAAGAAGGCCGATAGTTCGGTTCTGAGCGACAAGATATTTCTGCATCACGCGCTGGACATCCGCTGCGGTAACCTTCTCGATTCCTTCCAGATAGCGATCGACCATCCGATAGTCGCCGAGCATCTCGTACACGCCCAGCATCATCGCTTCGCGGAAAATAGAATCCTGCCCGTATACGAATTGTGCCTGCTCGAGATTCTTCGCCTTCTGCAGTTCGTCGTCGGTGACGGTTGTGTCCTGCATCTGCTTGACCTGCGTATCGACCTCGGCGAGCACGTCATCGACTTTCACGCCCGGGCGAAGCTGGCCCGAGATCGCGAACAGCGGCGGGTCGAACGACGTCATGTCGTAATCAGCACCCGCGCCGACGACCATACGTTTGTCGATCACGAGGTCCTTGTAGAGACGCGAACTCTTGCCGTCCGACAGGATTTCGCCCGCGACCTCGAGCGCATACGCATCGGAACTTTTGAGCGTTGGAACGTGCCATCCTTCGATGAATGCGGGCAGGTTCGCGGCATGGCGCAGTATCGTGCGCCGCTGACCATCCTGCGGCGGCTCGACCAGCGGCATCGGGAGCGGCTTCGCTCCGTTCTTGATCGAGCCGAACTGCTCGGCGATCTGCTTCGTCACCTTGGCGGCATCGAAATCCCCCACAGCGACGATGATCGCGTTCTGCGGCGAATAGTACATCGAGTGATAATCGAGCGCGTCCTTGAGCGTGAGATGCTGGATATCCTGCATCCATCCCACGACCGGCCAGTGATACGGATGCTCGACGAAAGCCTGCGCCTGCGTAACTTCTTCGAGCGCATCCTCGGGATTGTCCTCAGTGCGCATCCGGCGCTCTTCGGCAACGACCGCGCGTTCCGAATCGAAACCCTTGGGATCGAAGTTCGCCATCCGATCCGCTTCCAGACCGATCGGCACGTCAAGATGATCCTTGTTGATCACCTCGAAATAGTCGGTGTAGTCCTGCGTCGTGAAAGCGTTATCCATCCCGCCGTTCTCCTGGATGATGTTGGAGAACTCCTCGGGCTTGAGTTTCTTGGTGCCGCGAAACATCAGGTGTTCGACCAGATGCGACAGTCCGGTCTTGCCGAACTGTTCGTTGCGCGAGCCGACTTTGTAGAACACGTTGAAGGTTGCGACCGGCGCTTTGTGGTTCTCAAGCACCAGCACCCTGATGCCGTTGGGCAGCGTTGTGGTCTTGACGTTGTCACTGATCCCGGCGGTGGCAGCGGGACACGATATCGTCATCCAGAGCGCGGTTAAGAATACGAACGCGGGAAGCCCTAGCCGGAAAAAAACTTGTCGATGCATGACTTTCGATCATCTTAATTCCGCACGATACGAGGGAGTCAAGCCATAATCTGACCGGCGACGATTGCGCGCGATGCAAATTTGCATAACCTCCCCGGTCCTGAGAAGATGAACTTTCTGAGATGACCGAAAACCCCGAAACCGGATACGCGCTCCATCAGATAAAGGGTGTTGTTGCGAAATTCATGCGGATGCTGTTTCCGCTGGAGTTTCGAATCGATTCCATCCAGAACACCCTTCCGCTCCTGCCGTTTCATTACCCGCTGATGCCGGGGGAGATGATTTATCTGCCCGAGAAGATCGACATTTTCCCGGACCAGGCGACCGCCCACGACTACTACATCGCGACGGCGGCGCATCTCACGGCGCGCCACGAATTCGGCACTTTCGATTTCAGGCTGAGAGATGTCGAGGGCTTCGAAGATCGCGGCGAGACCGGCGCGGAGGCGCTCGATTGCTATATCGAATCGTTCGACGATCCCGCGCTCGGAAGCGCTCTCGTGCGTTTGTGCGAATCCGCGCGTATCGACGCGGAACTGACGCGGCGTTATCGCGGGCTGGCCCCCAAGGTGCAGCGACTGAACGGTGTGATGGTTGAGAGGCTCGTGCCGAATGCGCTCAGCAGCACGCTCATCCGCGCATCGCTCGACCTGCTTTCCGCGCACGAAGAGGCGCTCGGAGGCTTCGCCGCGCAGGCTGCGATGTTCTTCGATGTGCTGCGGCTTCCGAACACCGGGGTGCTCGAAAGTGTTCGGCAGGCCGGTCAGCTTTACGGATGGATTAAGCACCTGATGGAGCAGGCGCGCCAGGCGGGCGAGGGCGATGCGCTCGCAGAAGGCGCAGAGCAGATGCGCAACGATCTGATCAAGTCGTTCAAGGGTCAGGGCGCCGAAGCCGGCGGCGAAGGCGATGAGAACGCGGGCGACGCCGAGGGCGAGGGCGAACCGGATCAGAATGTCAACCTCGAAGCCTCCGGAAAGTCAGGCAAGAGCGGAAAGAGTCGCGCGCTGTCTCCCGAGGAGCTGAAGAAGCTCATCGAGCAGGGCGCGCAGCTGAATCCCTCGCAGGCGACCGGCGATACCGAAGGCGAGGGGATGTACCTTACGCAGCTCACGGGCAAGCAGGCGCAGGAGCTGAAGGAACTGCGCGAGCAGCTCGCCGAGATGAGCGCGATGACGGGGCAGGGCCGCCTGATGCTCGCGCGCAATCGCCAGGATTCGTATTACGCCTACGACGAGTGGGATTACATCCAGGGCGATTATCGCCGCAACTGGTGCCGGCTCCGGGAAATTCTGCTGCCAGGAGACGAGGGCGATTTCTTCAACGCGACTCTCGTACGGTATTCCGAATTGCTCCCCGTCGTGCGCCGCCATTTCCAGCGTATCCGTCCGGCGTCGTATCGGATGGTGCACGGACTCGAAGACGGCGATGAGATCGATCTCGATCGAGCGGTCGAGGCGCTGGTCTCGCGTCACATGGGCGGCGTTCCAGATCAGCGGCTTTACAAGGCGCGCAAGAAAGAGGCGCGCGATGTCGCCACTCTGTTTCTGCTCGACATGTCGGCGTCAACCGACGAGCCGATTCATCGCGAGCCGCGCAAGTACACCGATGACGACGATACCGACGATTGGATGAAGGCGTGGCAGCGCCGCCCGCAGGCCTCCCAGCGCCCGCGCCGTATCATCGACGTCAACAAGGAAGCGCTCGTCATCATGGCGCAGGCGCTCGAAGAACTCGGCGACTCATACGCGATAATGGGCTTCTCCGGCCACGGACGCGACAACGTCGAGTTCTACGTGATCAAGGAATTCGATCAGGAGCTGACCGACGAGGTAAAGGCGCGCGTCGGCGCTGTCGAGCCCAAGCGTTCGACGCGGATGGGCGCCGCGATTCGCCACGTGCGCGAGAAGTTTAAGGATGTCTCATCGCGCTCGCGCCATGTAATCCTGCTGAGCGACGGCTTTCCGCAGGACTTCGATTACGGCCACGATCGACGCTCGAACGCCTATGGAATCCAGGACACGATGGTGGCGTTGAAGGAACTGGAGCTCGCGGGCGTGCTGCCGTTCTGCATCACGGTCGACAAGACGGGCCACGACTATCTGCGCCAGATGTGCCAGTCCTCGCGCTATCTAGTAATCGAGGACATCGCGTCGCTGCCGCTTCAGCTTCCCAAGGTCTACGAACAAGTCGTCCGCTGGTAGAGGGATACTGTCACCAGCGCCGCTAACGAGTCGGTGCCCGCAGATCGTGGCCGGTCATTTCGGGGGGCGCCTTGATTCCCAGCATCGCCAGCAACGTTGGCGCGACGTCGTAAAGCGCGCCGTTTCGCAATCCGCCCTTGTACTGCGGATCGAAGAGAATCAGCGGCACCGGAAACGTCGTGTGCGCGGTATGCGGCTGGCCGGTTTTTGGATCGGTCATGAATTCGGCGTTGCCGTGATCGGCGGTGATTAGCGCGACACCGCCGCGCTTTGCGAGCGCATCGATTACGATTCCAAGTGCGGTGTCCGTCGTCTCGACGGCAGTAACGGTCGCCTCGTACTTACCCGTATGGCCGACCATGTCGGGATTGGCGAAATTGATCACGACCACGTCGATCTTCCCGCCGGCGATCTCCGCCGCAGCGCGCTCCGCGATCTCCTTCGCACGCATCGTCGGTTCGAGGTCGTAGGTCGCGACCTTCGACGACGGAATCAACGCACGCTCCTCGTACGCGAACGGCTTCTCGACGCCGCCATTGAGAAAATACGTGACGTGCGCGTACTTCTCGGTCTCCGCGATGCGAATATTCCTGATGCCGTTGATCGCGAACACCTCGGCTAGCGTGTTTCGTACGTCTTCGGGTCCGAACGCCGTCGGCAGCCCGAATGAATGGTCGTATTCGGTCATGCATGCGTAACCGATACGGGGAAATGCCGCGCGTTTGAAACCGCTGAAATCCGCGATCGCCAGCGCGGAGGTAAGTTCGCGCGCGCGATCGGCGCGGAAATTGTAACAGACGACCTGATCGCCATCCGCCATCGGCGCGCGATCGCCGACCACGACCGGCTCGACGAACTCGTCGCTCTTGTCTGCGGCGTATGACGCCTCCACCGCCGCGCGCGCCGACGGCGCTACCGGCGCGTCACCCAATACGATCGCCCGCCACGCGCGCTCGACGCGCTCCCATCGCTTGTCGCGATCCATCGCATAGTAGCGGCCCGATACCGTCGCGATTCGTCCGCACCTGAGTTCTGCAAGCTTCGCCTCGAGCGCGTCGATAAACGGCAGCGCCGATCGGGGAGGCTTGTCGCGCCCATCCAAAACGGCATGAACGAGGATTTCGCCCGCGCCGTTTGACGCTGCGAGATCGAGGATCGCCATCAGGTGGTCGATATGGCTGTGCACGCTGCCGTCGGAGAGCAGTCCCCAGACATGCAATCGATGGCTGGCCGACTTGCGAATCGCGTCGAGCAGTACGGCGTTGCGCGCGAAGTCGCTGCGTTCGATCGCTTTCGTGATTCGCATCACGTCCTGGTAGATGACGCGACCCGATCCTATCGTCAGATGGCCGACTTCGGAATTGCCCATGATGCCGGGCGGAAGACCGACGCTCTCGCCCGAGGCGTCGACCTCGCTATGAGCTTGCGTCGCGAGCAGGCGATTCATCACGGGCGTTCGCGCCGCCGCAATCGCGTTGCCTTCGCGCTCGGCCCTGATGCCCCATCCGTCGAAGATGATCAGCGCTGCAACCGCGGGCTTCGTCATCGCGCGCTTCCGCCCTTCTTGAACGCCGACGCTCCGGGATAGACGGCACGCGAGCCAAGTTCCTCCGCGATGCGCATCAGGCGATTGTACTTCGCGATGCGCTCACTGCGGCTCATCGAACCGGTTTTGATCTGACCGGCGCCGGTCGCGACTGCGAGATCGGCGATCGTCGTGTCTTCGGTCTCACCCGAACGATGCGAGATCACGGACGTATAGCCGGCCTTGCGCGCCATCTCGATCGCCGCCAGCGTCTCTGTAAGCGTGCCGATCTGATTCACCTTGATAAGTATCGAGTTTGCGACGCCTTCCTTGATTCCGCGCTCGAGCCTGCGGGTGTTGGTCACGAACAGATCATCGCCGACCAACTGACATTTCGATCCCACCACGTTGGTGAGAGCCTTCCATCCGGCCCAGTCATCCTCGGCGAGGCCGTCTTCGATCGAGACGATCGGATAGCGCGCGATCCAGTCGGCGTAAAATTTCACCATTTCGTCTGCAGAGCGGGCGCGCTTGTCCGATCGTGCAAACACGTACTTTCCCTTTTCGAAAAACTCGCTGGATGCTGGATCGAGCGCGATCGCAACGTCACTGCCGGCCTTGTATCCCGCCTTCGCGATCGCTTCGAGGATCACCTCGATCGGCTCCTGATTGCTCGAGAGATTCGGCGCGAATCCGCCCTCGTCGCCGACGTTGGTGGACTGTCCGCGTTTCTTGAGCACGCCGGCGAGCGCATGAAAAACTTCCGCGCCGACTCGAATAGCTTCCGCCATCGTGCTCGCGCCGAGCGGCACGATCATGAACTCCTGCATATCGACACTGGAGTCCGCATGACGGCCGCCGTTCACGACGTTCATCATCGGCACCGGCATGACGTGCGCTTCTGGATTCAGATAGCGATAGAGGGGCACGCCGCGCGCAGCAGCCGCCGCATGAGCGGCAGCCATCGATACGCCAAGCATCGCATTCGCGCCCAACTTGGATTTGTTCTCGGTGCCGTCGAGCGCGATCAGCTTTGCGTCGAGGTCGGCCTGCCGGGTTGCATCGAAACCGTCGAGATGCGACGCGATCGACCCGTTGACGTTGGCTACCGCCTTAAGCACGCCCTTGCCGCCGAATCGTTTGGCGTCGCCGTCGCGCAGCTCGAGCGCTTCATGCTCGCCCGTCGACGCTCCGGAGGGAACCGCAGCGCGTCCGAACGCACCGCCGGACAGGCGCACATCCACCTCGATCGTTGGATTTCCGCGCGAATCGATTATCTCGCGACCTTTGATTTCGGCGATCGCCGATGCTCCCGCCATCTGAACAAACCTTCCTGCGTGGGATTCGTAAACGAGAGTATCGGTCTATTGCGAAGACGATAAAAGGGCGCACGCGCCGAAA
>DASPQU010000261.1:0-4589 GCA_035624805.1 Binataceae bacterium (SeqCode)
TCGCTGAGATCTGAAATCAGGCGGGCGGCGGCTTCCTTATGCGGAACGGTCAGGTTAACGCCGAGGAGTCCGAGCGCAGGAATCGACCGAATTGCCGGGCCGATCGCGTCGGGCGTGACATGAAACGCCACGTACACGCGATCGATCCCAAGGGCGGAGTACGCGGCGTTATGCATCGCGGGAGACGCGGAATGCTCGACAGGATGCCCGAAGATTGCGGTAATTGACGTCCGCCCGCTTATCGCGGCGGGGCCGCCGTTGGAGCGCGAGGTCACGCCGATTTCATCGCGAGGCGCGCGGCGTGAATCTCTTGCGCAGTGAAGACCCACGAGTATTTGAGCCCCGCGTGTCCGAACGTCTCTACCGCGCCTTCTCCGCGTTCGACCAGCGCGATCGCATGAGTGACGCGCGCGCCGGCTTCGCGAAGGGCCGCGACCGCCTGCATGCTCGAGCCGCCGGTGGTGATCGTATCGTCGATCACCGCCGTCGCAAGCGACTTGTCGAATGCGCCCTCGATCAGTTGCTGAAGTCCATGCGCTTTGGTTTCCTTGCGCACAAAGAATCCGCGCAACTCGACCTTGCGCTGGTATGCGGCGGCGATAATCGCATCGGTGACCGGAATCGCTCCGGCAGCCATCCCGCCGACCTGTCCGACTCCCGTCTCCAGGACTTTTTCGAGCATCGCTTCGCCGGCGAGATACGCACCGCTCGGGAGATAGAGCGTTCGCTTGCAATCGATGTAGTAGTTCGAGGCGCGTCCGGAGGCGAGTGTCAGCGCGCGTTCGAAATACGATTCGCGCGCCAGCATCGTGAGCAGGTCGGAGCGAAGCTTGGGGTCCATGATTGAGGCGCGATTCTAGCGCAAGCCGTGAAATGCAGAAACATGCGCCATCGACTCCTCTTTTGTCATTCCCGCGCGCGTGTATGGCGCGCGTGAGGAATCCCGGCGTCGGCAAGGATCGCAAGCCGGGACCCCTCGCGGGGGTCGTTAAACGTGTTGGTCGAAATCCGTCGCACGATGCTATTTTTTTGCTTAATCGAGGAGCCGGCCATGACAATCGAAGAGTTGCACAAACGCATCACCGTGCTGGAAGATATCGAAGCCATCAAAAAGCTGAAGGCGCGCTACTGCTCGATCTGCGACGACGATCACAATCCCGACGAGATCGTGAAAATCTTCGCGAGCGACGGCGTATGGGAAGGCACGGGGATGGGCGCGCATCAGGGGCACGCCGCGATTCGCAAACTGTTCGAGGGTTTCCGCGACCGTATCAGCTTCTCGCAGCATAACGTCTTCAACCCGCGCATCACGGTCGATGGCGATCGCGCGACGGGCATCTGGTACTTCATGGGGCCGTTCACGTTCCGTAAGGGCAATCGCCAGATGTGGCTGGCCGCGCGATATGAAGACGATTACGTGAAGGTGGGCGGCGAGTGGAAGATCGCACATCTGCGCGCAATCGGCCGGATGACAGCGCCCTACGAAACCGGCTGGGCAAAGAAAGAGTGAGCCTCAATCAGTGGGACAGGCGTCCCTGCCTGTCCAGAAGCTCTGCACCGTTGACTTGAACGAGCCCGCCAGTCGAGGGCTGGTTATCCGATTCGGAGTGACCGGTAACGCGTTGGTAAGGGACAGGCAGGGACGCCTGTCCCACCATTCAGAGTCTCATAACGTTACGGCGCCGGAGGGGTGCGGACCGGCGATGCTTCCACTGTAGCAGGCTGCACCACGAGGCCGGCGACCTTCTCGGCCGCGCGACGCGGCGCAACCGGCTTGCCAAGCGGAATCAGATTCAGCTCGCTCGCGCATTCCTCGACCGCGCGATACGCAAGCCGTCCCGACTCGATCATCGCAGCGATAACACAGGCTGCGAACGCAAGCGTCAAGCCGCTGAATCCGAACGCCAGCACCGGCATCGCGAGCGCTGTCGAAACAAGCGCCGCGATCGCTCCGCCCGCCAGTCCGAGCTTGCTCAGACGGCTCAGTCGGATGCGCGACGCAACGTGATTCTTCAGGCGACCGCCCTCGTGCTCTTCGTCGGCGGTCTTGAGTTCGATTCGGGTAAACGGGCTGGGGAGGATTTCGAGGTCGTAATCGTTCCATCCGGGATCGACGATCGACGGATGTCCGGTGCGCGCGAAGAACTTCGTCAGATGCTCGAGCAGCGTGTCGCGCGGCGTCCAGTTTTCGTTCCAATACGCCAGCAGCACCGAGCGCTCGGACCATCGCACGCTCGGCTTCTGACGCAGCACGGATGGCGTTCCGGCGCCGCGCTCGGCCTTCGCGAGAATCTTGTAACGGGTGATCGTACGAATCATCGGACCCGTATAGGCAAGATACGCGACGAGCATCCGGGAGGTAAGGCTGCGATGGCATTTCTCGATAGGAGCGTTGGCGGCGTAGTAGAGCGCCCAGACGGGGCCAAGCGAGAGCATCGCGAGCGCAGGAATTATCGTTATGCCAAAGGAGACGGATGCGAGGGCGACGATTGCCCACACAACCGTCCATTCCAGCGTCTGCGGGAGGAATCTAGCGAGCCCCATCGCGGGATCCATCACGTTCGCAAGTCCGCGCTTGTTCGACGACCACATCACGCGGCTCTTCGATCCTCCGGGGACCGTGCGCGCAAAGCCGGGAATCGTCCCATTCCACTTAATCTGGCCCAGGATGTTGAAGCGCTCGGGATAGCGCGCGTAGAGCATCGCTTCCGCGCGTCCGTAGCCGCGCTGTTGTCCGTAGTAGGCTTTGATCGTATTTCGGCGGAAGTGCCAAACGAACGCCGCAGGACAGAATCCGAGGCGCAGCCCCGAATCGAGCATGCGCCAGCACGCATCGACGTCGTCGCCCGCCGCCGTGAATTGCGGATCGAAGCCGCCAATCTTGAGCAGCGCCGCCTTGGTGAAAATCATGTTGCATCCCGCAAGATGCTCCGCCACATCGTCGGCCACCAGGACGTGACATGGAGCGCCCGGCGACGCGGCGCAGCAGGCCTCGACACGTCCCTCTTCATGGGGCGCGTAGTTCGGGCCGCCACACCCGTCGAACCCCTTTTCGAGCATCGTGCCGACCATCAGGGTCAGCCAATGTGGATCGACGACGCAATCTGAATCCGTGTAGGCGATGATCTCGCCGACCGCGGCCTGCATCCCGACGTTGCGTGCGACGCTCAGCCCCTTGTTGGGCTGACGAATCAGGCGGAACTGAGGAAATTCCTTTGCGATGTCGGCGGTCGAGTCGCGCGAGCCGTCATCGACGATGACGACTTCGAAGTTCGGGTATTCGAGCTTCGTGAGCGATTCGAGGCACGCCCGCATTGTGCGCTCGGCGTTGTACGCGCAGATGACCACCGAGACCATCGGAGTCCTGCGCAGCGCGGGAGGACAGGTCCCGTTCAGCGTGACGAACGGCATCAGATCCGACGCGCGCAGCACCTTCGCGCCGAGCCAATCTTTGGAGACCGGGGCAGGGACGGGAGGAGCTACGACACCCGCCGCGCCTGCACCGAACGCCACCGCAACCGCCTCGTCCTGCCCCGGAGAAGCCTCACTGAACTCGAGCACCAGGGGACGCGCTTCGGCGATATTATGAAAGCTGACGGCGAGGTCGCGCAGCTCGACCGGCGCCATCGCGGGAACTTCACCGTAAATGAAATCTTCGTCGAGCAGCGCCAGTGCTCGCGTCTCCGGACGATGGCGCAGAGCTACCATTGCGTTCGCATCGCGATTGCGGATGACCTGGATCAGGCGGCGCATCGTGCGTCGGGCGCGATCGAGGCCGGTCGCCCGAAGTTGGTCCTGCCGAATCGGGCAGTTGATCAGATAACCCAGCAATCCCGGGCGTCCCGCCATCACATTTGCCATATGGGCGATTCGCGAGGCCGCCTCGCGCGTCCATATGGGGTCGCATAGCTCGTCGACGGTAACTTCGAGTTCGATTAACGATTCGAGGCCAGCCTGTCTGGCCAGATCGAGCACAGGGTTCGCCTGTGCTTCGGTGAGGATGAGCGTGGTGGTATGGGAATCGTTGAGCTTTTCGAATCGGTGGAGGAGTCTGAGTTTCTGATCGAAATCGAGCGTCGCGCCGACGCCCTCGAGCCTCATCCCCTTTAGAAAGAACTTATGACCATTTCGCGAGAAGAACTTACCATGGGAAAGGACGCGCCCGTGGGGCTCCGTTTCGGTCATCATTCGCAACACGCTCCGCGAAAAGCCGTAACAGCGAGGAATGTGCCATCGATATTTCCCTTTGTTTGTTTATGTTTTTTTGAGACGCCGGTTTTCGGGGCCAAACGAATTGGGATGACGACCCGACGTTTTGGGCGGACGTTTCACGTGAAACGTCGATCAACGAGTCTCGTTGCATGAAAGATGCTGATCCGGATATCCCCTTAGTGCTAATGCTCGTTTCCAGCTGCTGAATTCTTCGCATACTGCGAAGATTTTTGGACCGCTGGCTTGGCAATTTGCACAATGTTAGATATGCATTACATTATTCTTAGAAGTCACGATCGTTTGTGAAATCTCCAAATCCAAAAGCCCGGGCCTGTTGAGAAAACTATGGAAGCAGTGTCGACTATCTGCGGATGCTG
>DASPQU010000262.1:0-2828 GCA_035624805.1 Binataceae bacterium (SeqCode)
AGTTCGTAGTCCTCCATCGCGGGATAGAGAATCTCCTCGACCGCAGCCGACAGCCGATGAATCTCGTCGATGAAGAGAACGTCGCCTTGCTGGAGATCAGCGACGATCGCGGCGAGATCGCCAGGGCGCTCGATCGCGGGACCCGAAGTGGTGCGCACGTTCACACCAAGCTCGCGCGCGATGATATGGGCCAGCGACGTCTTGCCGAGTCCCGGAGGTCCTGCCAGCAGGACGTGATCGAGAACCTCGCCGCGCTTGCGCGCCGCCTCGATCGACATACCGAGCACGCGCTTGAGGCGCTCCTGGCCGACGAACTCGCCGAGCGATCGCGGGCGCAGCGAGAGATCGAGCGCGCCGTCGTCTTCGATCGGCGTGGGCGCGGAGACGCGCGGCGGACGCGCTGTGCGTCCGTTTTCCACGCCCTCTTTCTTTCGGCCTTTATCTTTCACTTAACAAAATCGCCAACGATTTTCTGATGACGGTTTCCAGATCCGCCGACGGACTCTCGGCGAGGATCGCATCGACCGCGCGACGCGCCTCGATCGGCGTGTATGCGAGATTGACGAGAGCAGATACGGCGTCGTTCACCATCGATCCCGCGCCGTTCGTCGCCGCTGCGCCGGCGACGGTCGGGGGCATCTTTATCGGAGGGGCGCCCGGTCCGCGAAGACTTCCGACCTTGTCGCGCAGCTCGCGAATCACGCGCTCGGCGACTTTCGGTCCAACGCCTGGAACCGCATCGATTTTGTGAATGTCCTCGCGCGTTATCGCGCCGGCGAGATCGTCGGGCGTGAGGGCAGAGAGAATCGAGAGCGCGTGCTTCGGGCCGACATGCTGGACGCCAATTAGCAAATCGAACGCACGCTTTTCCGTCGGCTCCGAGAAACCGTAGAGCATGAGAGCGTCTTCGCGAACGATCTGGCGGATTTCCAGAAACACCGGGCCTCCGACTGCGGGCAGCCGATAGTAGGTGCTCAGCGGCACCAGCACCTCGTAGCCGATTCCGCCCGTCTCGACAACGACGCGCCCCGGCTCGCGCACGCGAAGCGTTCCTGAAATCGATGCGATCATCTGCGCATCCATCGCGCGGGGCCGCGCCGCGCAGGCTGTGCGATACGCTCCATCGCCGTCATCCTCGCCCGCCCACTATGGCAGATCGCGAGCGCGAGCGCGTCGGATTCGTCGTCGGCAAGTTCAACGCCATCATCGAGGCGCAGAGTGCGCCTCACCATGAACTTGACCTGCGCCTTTTCGGCGTGCCCGAAAGCTGCGACCGACAGCTTGACCTCGTTCGGCGCATATTCGAACAGCTCGATCTCCCGGTCGGCTGCCGCAAGCATCGCCATCGCGCGCGCTTCGCCCAGACGAAACGCACTCTGGACGCTCGCGGCGACAAAACTGCGTTCGAGGCTCATCGCATCCGGGCGATGCTCGTCTATCAGAGCAATAAGATTGTCGTGGATTTTCTTGAGGCGCTCGGGCCCGCGCTGCAACGACGCGGTGCGAATCGTGCCCGACGCGACGTGCGTGAGAGTCGCACCCGATGCTTCGATTATTCCCCAGCCGGTGACCACGCTGCCGGGATCGATGCCCATCACCCGCATGCCCATCCTCCACCGCCGAATGATCGCTCTTGGCGATCGTGGATCAGTTACGAAGCCGCCGCAAGCTGCGCCATCTCCTGCTCGCTGATATCGAAATTGGCCGATACGCTCTGCACGTCGTCATGGTCCTCGATCGCTTCCATCAGCTTGAGGACCTGCTCGGCGGTATGCCCCGAGATCATAACGGTGTTGTCCGCGATTCGCGTCAACTCCGCATTCGCGATTGTGATGCCGGCCTTTTCGATCGCGTCGCGCACCGCGGTGAATTTCTCCGGGGGCGTCATCACATGGAAACTGTCCGCATCGGACGTAACATCGTCCGCGCCGGCGTCGAGCGCAACTTCCATCAGCTTGTCCTCATCAACGGCGCTCTTATCGATCGAGACAACGCCGCGCTTCTTGAACATCCATCCGACGCTGCCCGCCTCGCCAAGATTCCCGCCATGCTTCGAGAACATGAAACGCAGCTCGGCGACCAGGCGGTTGCGATTATCGGTGAGCGTATCGACCATGATCGCGACGCCGCCGGGGCCGTATCCTTCGTAGGTGATCTCTTCGAGCGTCACGCCCGCCAACTCGCCGGTGCCCTTCTTGATCGCACGATCGATATTGTCATTGGGCATCGATTGCGCGCGTGCGGTGAGGACCGCGGTGCGAAGACGCGGATTCGCGTTGAGGTCGCCGCCGCCGATCCGCGCGGCGACGGTAATTTCCTTGATTAGCTTGGTGAAGACTTTGCCGCGCTTGGCGTCGCGCGCCGCCTTCTTATGCTTGATTGAATGCCACTTGGAATGACCTGACATGAACGCGTCCTCGGAACATTTCCCGCGCATGCGGGCCTATCTGGTATTGGCTGGATTATCACATAGATGCGCGCGATGGGGAAATATCCGTTGACCGGACACGACCTCTACTTTCGCACTGCAGAGGCATCCGGGACCGGGTCTGCTATAGTGCTGGGTCGCGATGCTCAAGAGATTCGTCCCAATCGCCCTGCTATTCCTGTGCGCCGGAGGTTCCGGATGCTTCTATCCGCCGACGACGCAGCCGCCTGCCGAATCTAAAACGTCGGCGGTCGTCGCCGTTCCGTATGATCTAACTTGGGAAGCTGCGAAATCCGTAATCGCAAACAATGATTATCGCCTCGAGGTCGAGGACCCCGACCACGGAGTCCTTGAGGGCGAAGCGCACAAATTTACGCTCGCCGATGCGGATTGCGGGCAG
>DASPQU010000263.1:0-2245 GCA_035624805.1 Binataceae bacterium (SeqCode)
TCCGTCGCCATCCGGTTGCCGAGCGTGATGGTGCCGGTCTTGTCGAGCAAAAGCGTATCTACGTCTCCGGCGGCTTCGACGGCGCGACCCGACATCGCGAGCACATTATGCTGCACGAGCCGGTCCATGCCTGCGATGCCGATCGCAGAAAGCAGACCGCCGATCGTCGTGGGGATCAGGCACACCAGCAGTGAGACCAGCACCGGCAATCCAAGTTTTGTCCCGCCATACAGCGCGTAGGGATAGAGCGTGACGACCACGAGCATAAATACGATCGTCAGGCCGGAAAGCAGGATGCTCAGCGCGATCTCGTTTGGCGTTTTCTGACGCTGAGCGCCTTCGACCAGACTGATCATGCGATCGAGGAACGTCTCGCCGGGATTTGCGGTGATGCGCACCTTTATCCAGTCGGAGATGACGGTGGTGCCGCCGGTGACGGCGCTGCGATCGCCGCCGCTCTCGCGGATGACCGGCGCGGATTCTCCGGTGATGGCGGCCTCGTTGACCGCCGCGATTCCCTCTATCACTTCGCCGTCGCCGGGAATCACGTCGCCCGGTTCGACCATCACGATGTCGCCGCGCCTGAGCGTCGTAGCGTTCACAAGCGTAATCGCGCCACTCGCGCCGATGCGCTTGGCCTGCGTTTCCGTGCGGGTCTTGCGCAGGTTGTCAGCCTGGGCCTTGCCGCGACCCTCGGCCATCGCCTCGGCAAAATTCGCAAACAGGACGGTGAACCACAGCCACAACGTGATCTGAAATTCGAATTTCGCAAGCGCGCCATGACCGGCCGCAAAATCGCGGATGAAGGTGAACGTGGTGAGCAGACTGGTGACTTCGACCACGAACATGACCGGATTCTTGACCATGAGGCGCGGATCGAGCTTGCGAAACGAATCGAACGCCGCGCGGACGACTATTTCGCGATTCCAAACCTTTATCTCGTGCTTTTTTGATGCCATCGCTTTGATTTCCAGTTAGAAGAGCTTCCCGGCTAGCATGTCGAGGTGTTCGATGATCGGTCCGAGCGCAAGCGCGCAGAAGAACGTAAGCGCGCCGACGATTATGACTACGCCGATTAGGAGCATCACGAACGGAACGCCGGTGGTCGGAAAGGTGCCTGCGCTCTGAGGCACCGATTTCTTGACTACCAGCGATCCGGCAATTGCGAGGGCGGGAATCGCCATCATGAAACGCCCCACCAGCATCACGATTCCGATCGAAACGTTGTAGAAGGGCGTATTCGCGTTAAGGCCGGCGAACGCCGAGCCGTTGTTCGCGCTTGCTTCGGTGTACGCGTAAAGAATCTGCGAAAATCCGTGCGGTCCCGCGTTGCTGATCGACGAGGTTCCCGCCGAGGTGACCACCGCCAGCGCGGTCGGGAATAAGATCGCCGTCGGGAAAATCAGGACGTACAGCATCGCGAGCTTCATCTCGCGCGCCTCGATCTTTTTGCCCAGGTATTCCGGTGTGCGACCAACCATCAGCCCCGCAATAAAAACCGACAGGATCGCCATCACGAGCATTCCGTAAAGCCCCGAGCCAACTCCGCCGAACACGACCTCGCCCAACTGCATGTTGGCGAGCGTCACAAGTCCGCCCAGCGGCGTGTAGCTGTCATGCATCGAATTGACCGCTCCACACGACGTATCAGTGGTTGACCCGGCCCACAGCGTGGACTCGACGATGCCAAATCGCGTCTCCTTGCCCTCCATATTTCCGCCGGGGCTGGCGAAACTCGCTGCGGCACTGATTCCCGTTTTGGCAAGGATTGGATTGCCGCGCTGCTCGGCCCACGTTGCAGTGCAGACGCCGATGAGGAAGAGGATCGCCATCGCAGCGTACAGCGCCCATCCCTGACGCGCATCACCCGCCATCCTGCCGAACGTATGAGTCAGCGCCCCGCCGATCACCAGGATCGCCAGTATCTCGATAATGTTCGTGAGCGGCGTCGGATTTTCGTAAGGATGCGCGGAGTTGGCGTTGAAGAAGCCGCCTCCGTTGGTTCCTAGTTCTTTGATGATTTCTTGAGACGCGACGGGGCCCTGCGCGATGGACTGGACGGCGCCTTCGACAGTATGCGCCTGGGCGTATGCATCGAAGTTGTCCGGCACGCCCTGCCATACGAGAACGAGCGCGAAGACTATCGAGACGGGCATCAGCACCCAGAGAATCGCGCGGGTCAGATCGCGCCACAAATTGCCGATGGTTTTTGCGCTGCGCCGCACTAGTCCTCGAATGATCGCAA
>DASPQU010000264.1:0-7130 GCA_035624805.1 Binataceae bacterium (SeqCode)
CATCTTTTTCAAGTCCTTGAACGGCGAAAAAGTGACGGGCGCGGCTTTCGGCGCCGGCTCTTCGCGCGGGACGCGTTTGCGAAACTTTTTCAACGAACTCTCCGGCTCGGTCGAGGACCGCAGGATTATTGTAGCTGAAACGGATGCGCGCGCGATGCGGTTGCATTAGATTGCAGATCGCGAACACCATAACTTCGCGGCTCGGTCCGGCCGCACGAAAATCTAAGATAACAATGTCGAAACCGGTAAAGATCGCCGCCACTGTACTCGGCGTCATCGTCCTGACCATTGCCGCCGTCTTCATCTACGCGGCCGCCAACCTCAACTCGATGATCGCGGGGAAGCGAGACTTAATCCTCGCGACAGCGAGCAGTTCGCTGGGCCGCAAGGTCGAAATCGCCGATATCAAGGCGAGCCTCGGATGGGGCGTCGTCGCCGACCTGACCGACGTCAAGATCGCCGATGATCCTGCTGTCTCGCAGGCGCCCTTCCTTCAGGCAAACGACATCTATGCGCGCGTCGATCTGATCCCGCTGCTCGCGAAACACCTTCACGTCAGCGAGGTCATCCTGAAGCAGCCGCAGATTACGATCATCCGCGGCAAGGACGGCGCTCTGAATGTCGCAACGATCGGAAAAAAGGGCGAGGAAAAACCTCCTGCCGCAAACGAAAGCCCGGGCGAGAAGAAACCGGGCGCGGGCACGCCGATGCTCGAGAATCTCTCTGTCAACAGCTTCACGCTCGATGGCGGCAAGATCGTTTACGAGGACCGGCAATCAGGCGCAGCGCCGGTGACGGTGAGCGATCTCGATATCAAAGTGCGTAATTTCAGTTTCGACGGCCCGTTCACGGTTTCGCTCAAAGCCGCGGCGCTCTCGGACACTCAGAATATAGACGTTGAGGGAACCGCGGGTCCCCTCATCAATGGCGGAAATCTCGATACGAACCTGGTGCCGTTCGATATCAAATTCGATTTGGGTCCGCTTGCGATCGACAAGCTTCGTGCGATACCGCAGGTCGGCGCCGCGATGCCGAAGGACGTGACGATCGCCGAGCCGGTAAGCGTTCAAGCCCAGGCGAGCGGAACTCCGCAGGACGTCAAATTCAGCGCCAACGCCGACCTGACGAAGAATCAGATCGGATACTCGAGCCTGTTCGCCAAGCCGGCTGGGACAACGCTGAAATTCGACGCTTCCGGCTCGCGCTCGGCGCAGAATCTCGCGGTGTCTGAAGCGAACGTCACGATCGCGGACCTGGTTGCGAAAGCGTCCAAGATCGAGATGTCGGGTTCGAACTTGAAAGCGCGCATCGATACGAATCGCTTCGAGATTGCCTCGCTTGCCAAGGTGATCGGCCCGCTCCAGCAATACAACGCCGCGGGACAGGGCGAGGTTCACCTCGACGCGCAGGTCGCAGACAAGAAACCGAGTGCGAGCGGAACGATTACGCTGGCGCGCGTTTCGATGACGCGGCCGGGAGAGAAAACCGCAGCAATCAGCGGGTTGGGCGGCGATATCAAGCTCAACGGAAACTCAGGCGATGTCGGACCCCTGAGTTTTTCGCTCGGCGGATCGCCTGCATCGCTGAGGGCTCACGCCAGCGCGATTAATCCGCTCGACGCGACCTATCAGTTCAACGCGGAAAATATCCGGCTCGCGGATTTTGTCGCGTCGCGTCCGCCCTCCGATCAAATCGGCAAGCTAGCGGTCTCGGGAGCCGCTCACGCAGGCGCGGATAGCGCGCTCGACGTGACCGCGAACACGACCTCCGCTTCGGGCAACGTCAACGGCGCAGCGTACTCAAATCTGGTCGCGAACGCGGAGATGATCGGCAAGCGCGTCGACGCGAAGTCTTTCAGCCTCAATGTTTTCAGCGGCAGCGTTGCTGGGACCGGCAGCGCAACTTTGGATCAAGGCCCCGCGTTCAATGCTACGCTGAACACGCAGAATATCGATCTTCAGCAGGCGCTCGAATCGCAGAAGATCAAGGCTGCGGCGATGGTGCGCGGGGCGCTCACCAGCCAGGTTGCAGTTTCCGGACGCGGCAGCAATCTGGAGAAAATCAAGCCGACTCTCAAGGGCGCCGGTTCCGCCGATATCAAGGACGGCAAGCTGGTCGGCGTGAACGTCGCAGCGGACGCGCTCCAGAAGGTCAACAACATCCCGCTCGTCGGCGATTTGATTCCAGCCTCGATCGCCGCGAAGCATCCTGAGCTGTTCAAGAATCCTGATACAGTCTTTCGCGACGCCAAGCTCACCTTCACAATCGAAGGCCCGCGCATCAGCACGCACGATTTGACGGTCTCGACCGACGATTATTCGATGCTCGGCAGCGGATGGTTCGATCTCGACATGAAGATCGATATGACCGCGCGTGCGCTGCTGTCGCAGGCGTTCAGCGCCGAGATCATCAAGGAGAAAAAGAACGTCGCCTATCTTGCGAACGATCAGGGGCAGATCGACGTCCCGGTTCGCGTCACCGGTGCGCTGCCGAAGCCCAACGTGTCGCCGGACATTCAGGAGATGGCGGGACGGGCAGCAAAGCGCGCAACGCAGAAGCAGGGAGAGAAGCTCCTCGAGAAGATCGTCCCGGGCGGCGGCGGCAAGTCATCCAACCCGCTCGAAGGATTGAAAGGGTTGTTCAGATGAGCTGATTCGTCGGCGGACTTTGACGGTGTCTTGCGCCCGAAAATATGCGATAAAATTCTTCCCGACAGTACCACGGAGTCGCGCGACAACGTCGCGCACGAGAATCTGAAAAAAGCGAGTCTAACGGTTTCGCCCTTTGAGGACGCGTTCGAGTTCGCGGCGCGTAGTCTTGCGCGCGATCGCCTCGCGCTTGTCGTAAAGCTTCTTGCCGCGAGCCAGTCCCAATTCGACCTTCGCGCGTCCGTTTTTGAAATAGATCTTCAGCGGGACGATCGAGTATCCGCGCTCGCGCACGCGGCCCCATAGGCGATCGATCTCCTTGCGATGGAGCAGCAGCTTGCGCGATCGCGTCTCAGCATGGCTGAACTGGCCGGCGGGCGCGTACGCCCCGATGTGGACGCCGTCGAGGAACGCCTCGCCCTTTTTGATCCGCGCATAGCTGTCGCGCAGGTTCACGCGATGGTCGCGCAGGGACTTGACCTCGGTGCCGACGAGCGCAAGGCCGGCCTCGTAGGTTTCTTCGATGAAGAAATCATGACGGGCCTTACGATTATCAGCGACGAGCTCGATACCCTTTGAGTCGCTATGTTTTGCGGTCGCCATCCTAAAGTCGAGTTTATCGGTCCGACAGGGTCGGAGAAACGCAGGCGCATTCAGAACCCGAAGGGGCGCGGCGTTGCGCCGCGCAGCGCGTGAGCGCTTTCGAGGCGGAGCGGAGCGGAGACGAGAAAAATTAAGTGCCGGGTTGTGCCAAGCGTCGGGAGTCCTTACATTTGATCTGCGTAACCGATGAGGCCATCTGCCAAGTTCTTTCGAGACAGCGTTTCGTTCGGAAATGGGGGCGAACCGGGTTCGACGGAGACAATGGGGTTTTGGCCGCACGCCGGGGTACTGTTGGCCCGTAAAACAAACAGACTGCGAAATTTATCCGCAGACAATAACGGTTACGCTCTGGCGGCCTAAGGGCCGCTAGCGTTCCGCCGCTGTTCGCCCATGGCAGCGGGTCGGAACGTCATTTAGTGGGCTGGAAGCGCGCCGTTCGCCGGTTGGGCGAGGCTTCGAGATTTAAAGCGGCTGGTCACGGGCAAGCCCGTCCGCGGGCTCGACCGGGACGAGAATCAATACGCGGAATAAGCGTGTAGTGGCCATCGCCTGACGGTCTTCGGACGGGGGTTCAATTCCCCCCGCCTCCACCATCTGAAAAACTTCGGCCGAGGGATCGGCGCGTCCAAACGGGTTCAGCGCCGACGGGTAGCGCGTCGAGTCAGCTTGACGCGGGCGTCAATCCATCGACGGATTGGCGATAAATACGCTGCCCTTCTTACCGATACGGACGCATTCCAGAGGCCCGTTGTAGTCAATGCTGCAGATCGGTTTGTCGATAGCCGGACACTTATACAGGTTCACGCCAACCACTTCGCATTTGTTGAGATCGAAGGTTGCGAGCACTTGTTTTTGGGCAGCCGTCTCCGGCGGCGTGGATGTCGAGCAGGCGCCGAACAGCACGGCCATCAAAGCGGCGCCAGTAACCCATATCGTCCAGGTTGCTCGGGCTCGACGGGGCAGCGCGCACGAATTCTGCGTCTTTCGCATCGAAGGTTTCCTCCCTCTCGTACCGCCAAAGAGACAGATTGTGTGTAAAAGTGATCTATTGGACCGGTGAGCTATTCGCAACGTCCGGAATGGTTGCGGATGGCGCCTCATTGGTCTCGAGCTGCATCGGTCGACTCCTACTTCCTCGGCGGATACTCCCGATACTGCGGCAAATCGTCGGTGATCTCATGCCACGGGGCTTTTGAGCCGACGAAGATGTGATACGAGGCGCGAACGTTTGGATCATCGTCGAGCGTGCCTGCCGGGATGAGCATCACATCGAGCGCGTCGACCATCCGCGGCGTCGGACTGCCGCAAATTCCGCAAAACCAGTTTCCGTAACGTTGTGCGGATGGAAGCTTGTATTTGACGATTTTGTCCTCGCCGCGCGTCCATCGAAAATCCGCGGGACGAGAGAACATATTGGCGGCGAACGCTGTGCCGCGCGACTTGCGGCATCGCGAGCAATGACAATAGCGAAACTCGGCCGCGCCTGACGCTTCGAACGCGACCGCGCCACATAGACAACTTCCGTTCATGATTTTCTTCTCTCCTGCTCCGACATGAAGATAGTATGTCGCCGACATTCGATTTCGAACAACGAGGAACGCAATGGATCGCAGACAATCGATTCGGCTGACGCCCGAAGAGGCGCGCCGGTTTTTGGAGGAGAGCCGCACCGCGGTGCTCGCTAGCAACGGCCCCGACGGCCGCCCGCATCTGGTCGCGATGTGGTACGTCGTCAAGGACGGCGACATCATGATGACTACCTATGGGCGTTCGCAGAAGGCAGTGAACATCCGGCGCGACGGGCGCGCCACTATGATGGTTGAAGCGGGGCTCGCGTACAATCAGCTTCGCGGCGTGATGATCCGCGGGCGGGCGGAAATTATCGAAGATCTGGCGACGACCACCGAAGTGCTCACGGCAGTATCGCGCAAAATGAGCGGGGCTGCGGCCCTAACGCCGGAGGGGGCTGCTGCGATCGCGTCGCAGGCGAAAAAGCGCGTCGTGGTCCGGTTCCATCCGGAAAAATGGGCAAGCTGGGATCACTCAAAGCTCTGAGTTGTCCACGCTCGCGACAGGATCAATTCCTGCGCTCAAGTCATCTGGCACGTCCTGACAGTCAACGGTTGCTAACTGAATATCATCTGTTTCGAGGTTACGTTCTCGAATATTCTCGGATTCGTCAGGTAGTGCCCGGGGTTGTTGCTGTCGGGGAAGTAGTAATACCAGGCGCCGGCGGCAAAGTTGTAAAGAAACGGAAAACTTGCAGGATCCGTATAGAACCATTGTCCCAGACTCTGGTCATATAAGTATATTCCGCCGGATGAACTTCGTCCGTCGACGAAATACTCGAATCCCAGGTCCCCGTGAAACAGCCAGGGATAGAAATTGTAGTTGTAATATCCAAAGGGCGTGCCGTTCGTGAAACTGAGGAAGCCCCAACCTCCCCCGAGCAACGCTTCGCCATTGAAGAACGTCGACATGTAAGACGTGACGAGCTGACTTACATCAACCTGACCCCATCCTGTCGCTAGGTCGAATCCGACGGTGGCGTCATACCCAGTGACCCCCTGGTAGCTGTTGTTTCCCACGGTTATGTCTCGAAGGCCGTTCGCTGCTGAATTTGCGGCGCTCGCGATCTGGTAAATCCGATCGTTGATTCGGCCCAATCTTCCGCGGGATTTCTGTTCGATCAGCTTGAAGAACCCCGCCGTCACCGGCGCCGCGACGCTCGTGCCGCCCCAGCAACAATCGATGAAAGGGCTGGGGTTGCCGTCGCTGCCAAGGAACACTCCGGGCGCGAATGGATCCGAGATTGCGGAGATATCAGGAAGGTCCCGCGCACCGTCGTTGGGCGTCGTGCCGATCTGATACGAGGGTTTGGCAGAGAAGGTGCTCATGCCGCCTCCGCTTCCTCCAAAGTACCCATCCCAGACATTTATGGCTGTGTCATTAACTGTACCGGATGCAAGTCCATTGGCGTCAAAAGTGGGTTCGAAGCTGGCGCCGCCGACCGCGGTTACGTTCGGGTCGGTAGCAGGAACGCTGGGCGTGGGAGTATTTGCGACAACACAGCGGTTCCAGTCCGGACTGTAAACTATGCCCGCAGCCCCTTCGTCGCCACTCGCGATGAATACCGATTGTCCCTGCGCGGCAGCCTGCTGAAGCATCGGAGCGAATGCCGCGGCGGTCTGCGCGAGCTCACCGTCTGACGACGCGCAATATCCGAAACTCATGCTGATCATCGAACATGCATTGTCAGTGATTGCTTTGGTGAGAGCGTCACCTACTCCATAGAGAGGGCCTGAGCTGTTGTCGTCGCCGAGATAGTAAAAGATGGGGGCTCCGGGTGCGGCTGAATGAGCCCATTCGATATCGATGAGGGTTTCCACCTCGTCGCTGTTTCGTCCCGGATTGGTGTAGGTGTTGGTCGCGTTGGTGTTGCTCGAAAGTACCGTAGTGACGGCGGCGCTTGGTATGGCGAAGGTACTTGTAAAAAGCGTTACCGCCTCCGGGCGATAGTCGGAATCGCCGATGATTCCTATACAGTCACCGGTTCCGGTGTAACCGGCGTTCAACACCGGCAATTCGTCGTAAAAAGTCTGAAGGTCAACAGCGCCGAAAGCCTGGTATATGCCGTTGACTGTATTAGGCTGCGCGTTCCCGGAACCGCTTTCGCTATGCACATTGACGTGTGGCGGAGCTTTGATCGCATGAGAGAAAGAGGCGCGCAGATTGTCGAGGCCTACTATCATGCTGATCACGCCGTCGAAGCGCGCGGGAATCTGGGGCGCGGCCGTGTTCGCGTAGAGACCGTCGCCCGCTGACGCCATCGCGGTCCTGAACGTCGCATCCAGCTGCGCGGAGGCGCCGATCACTCGA